>CAYWCH010000152.1:0-6259 GCA_964456715.1 uncultured Anaerolinea sp.
CGGGGTTGGATTCGCCATGGGCGATGTGATGATCTCCGTGTTGCTCGAAAAGTACGGCTTACTGCCCGCTTCCAAACAACTGGGTGATACCGTGCTGGTGACCGTGTTCGACGAAGCCCTGCTTGAAAAATCGCTGGAAGTCGCCAGTCTGCTGCGTGGGGCGGGCATCAAAGCGGTGTGTTACCCGGAAGCCGCCAAACTGCCCAAGCAGTTCAAATTTGCCGACCGCATGGGCATCAAGACGGCCGTGGTGATTGGCCCGGATGAAGCCGCAGCCGGCACCGTCACGGTCAAGGATTTGGCCGGACGCGAGCAGAAAACGATTGCATTGGGTAAGCTGGTCGAAGAAATTAAAGCACTCGCGGGGTGAAATTATCCTGCCCGGGAGACTGTGAGTTACATTAAGTTAATGTTTTACAAGTCCAGGTGGTATTCGCCGGAATTGGGACGTTTTGCTCAACCTGATCCGATTATAGCAGAGCCTGGAAGTTCACAGGGGTACAATCGTTACAGTTACGTAGGGAATAATCCAATAAACTATATAGATCCCAGCGGGCATTTAAAAGATTGCTCAGAAGACAAATGTACACCTAAGGAGATGGCTGCATACTGGGCTCCACAATTTAATATTGAGTTTGTTGGTAAATGGTCAAAACTACACATGTTGGCAGTTCTTAGGGCTATCATAGCAGTTGGCGCGAAATTAATGTCAATTGGGAAAGGAGGATCTGCAGCTGAAGCATTTAACAACGCGTACGGCGAAACAATAAATTTCATTTGGACTACACCCGGTCAATCACCTTGCGGACAATCTGAAGGCGGATGCACATTACAGACTGATCCACGAAATATTAGCTTCGTATCAATGAGTGGTGACGACGATTATGATGGAGACAGATCAAATAATTTTACTGAAATGGTCATGAATGTGGTTCATGAATTGGGGCATGCATACGATTTAATCCATCATATTGTTGATGGTGGATTCAATGACACTTATGTCGAATATAGGGATAACATCCTTAGAAAAAATCCTTCCGGTGAATTGTTGTGGCAACAACACCAAATACAAACGACTCAGCTGAAATGTTTGCCGATATGCTTATCGCATGGGTGTATGATGCTTGGAATACAGATATAGCAAATACTAATTGGTTATATGATCCTTCAGACGGAAATAAAGGGCCGGCAACTTGGATGAACGAGGTAATGAATCAGGAGCAAAAATGAAGAGAAAACTGATACTTCTACTAGTTTTGCTAACTGCAATATTCATTTTAATTGACGTTTTTAGCAAAATTGATTCACAACATCAAGAACAAATAACCCTAACAAATACTATAGGAAAGGCGATTAAAAAAACGCCTATGCCAACAATACGTCATACCTCGGACACTACCCCTGCTCCGTATCGAATTACCCCCGAAGGAACTTCTATTGGTAATGATGACGCCATTTTAAAGATTCAAGAGCTCCTATTGTCTGAAGGTAAGTGTGATTTACCATGTTTTATAGGAATCACACCAGGCGTGAGTACCTCTCAAGAAACGGCTGATTTATTGTGGTCAATAGATTCTATTTCCACATTTAGAAATTTCTATTCTACTTCAGGCATATCTACATTACAAATTACCGACGGAGAACATTCTTTACATATAAAGTTTGCATATGTGGCAGATTCTGCTAAGAATTATGCAATTGAACGCCTTGACGTAAGAATTCGAGAATTCAAGAATAAAGATTATTATTACGAGCGTAGTTTTTTTTCAAAGATTATTTATCCATATACCCTTGTTGGTGTACTGACTGACCTGGGTAAACCGGAATCAGTGCAAATATCTACTCATAGTATAAATACTGATCAATCCTGGCAATTTTTGATTTTACTTTTATATCCAGAAGATGGAGTATTGGTGCAATACACGATCCCTCTGCAAATGAATGGGCAGATGATTGAGGGATGTCCCGCCAATGCATTTATTGATTTGGAATTGATGCCCGTTGGAAATAGCATGTAATTTGGGGAGATATTAGGTGATTCTGATTGGGCAGGATTTTGGCCGCCATCCGAGACACCTCAACCTGGCTGGCTACCCATCGACCAGGCTACCAACATGACCATCGATGAATTCTACGAGACCTTTCGCGACAACCCGGAGGCCTGCCTTTCTACCCCGGCCGATCTCTGGAAATAGCTCCTTACCAACCAAATATTACTCCACCACCGCCTCCTCGCTTTTCGCGATTAGCGCCAGGCCATCACGAAGGCTGCGGGTGATCTCGATCTGCACCGGGCTGAGCGTGCCGCGGTGCAGCGCATCCACCAGAGCGATCAGTTACCCCATATCAGATAAGCACAAAGAGCTATTCAATCTAACTTAATGTAATGAATGATTCCTTGCCCAGAGGGCAGGGCTGTGATAGAATGTCCCCTGTTCATGGTGGGCGTAGCTCAATGGCAGAGTGCGTGACTGTGGATCACGATGTTGTGGGTTCGACCCCCATCGCCCACCCAGAAGAGACTTCCTTTGTGGAAGTCTTTTGATTTAACCCATCACGATGTTGCACCTTACAGGTGTAATAATGTGTTCTACTCCCATCGCCCACCCAGAAAGATGACCTTCATATTCGAAGATCGTCTTTATTTTACGTTGGGGCACGGCATGCCGTGCCCGTACATTTTTGCATAACGATGTTGTACCCTAAGGGTGTTCGTGGCTTTTACCCCCATCGCCCACCCAGAAAGATGACCTTCATATTCGAAGATCGTCTTTATTTTACGTTGGGGCACGGCATGTTGCGGTTTATGCACCCCCGAGCCGTTCTTGCGAGAGGGGCCGTGCCCTTACATCTATCCATCACGATGTTGCACCCTACGGGTGTAATAATGGGTTCGACCCCCATCGCCCACCCAAAAATTGACTCTCGAAAGGGAGTCTTTTGTTTTAATACATCACGATATTTTGCGCTTATTGTGATTTGAAGTTGCAAAAAGTTGTATAACGCGGGTGGGTTTGCTACAATGAATTTATCGAGCAAGGATTATTGGAAATGGGGAATAAAAGAACGCCTTTACAACGTTGGCTGGCTTTAGTCTCTCTTTGCGTGGCATTGAGTCTGTTGTTAATGCTTCGTTCAGCCAACGCGAATGACGGCTCGAACCCGCCAAGCCGGTCCATGGTCATCATGATCACCGTGGTGCAGTATCAATGGCAATTGAGATTGTTTTCCGATAATTCCGCCACGTGCAGTTTTTCGATCGAACATGAAGGCAGACCCACAGACGCCGAGGTTCAATCCAAATGCACAACCCAGCAATACGTTGCCTGGAAGAATTTCCCGGCTTGCGACCTCGCAAACGGCGCGAGTGCTTCCAGATGCACTGGTGTGTATTTGTACAACCCCAGTTCGAATCCGCTCTATAAAACGGTCTATGTAAAGTTATCTCCCCCCAAAGTTTGGTTATCGATCCGGGGATGTAATTACAGCGGCCTGGACAAGTTCTGTCATGGAAAACCCGTGCTGGTGTTTTCAGGGGAAGAATCGTTACCCAATGAGAGGATCATCAAGATCACCGGGCAGATCGGAGATCGAAAGTTTGCCTGCAACGGTTCGGGATGCGCTATTGGTTTGGAAGGAACCAAACCCGAGGGCGAAAAGATCACCTTTCAGGCGGAATCCAGCTTCGGCGATAAATCGGAGGTTTTTTCCGCTTTTGCCAAGGTCATCCCGGTGCAGGGTGTTGCCGATAGCTACACAATCGATATTGTCAGCAAGCAATGGTTGGGACGGAACCCGCCCAGTTGTTCAGACGTCTGGCAGGTGTTCCCGGATGACGATGATCTGCCGGTCTGGCTGCAAACTCCGGATAACCCGATCGAATTAAAGAGTTCCAAAACACTCTATTCACTGGCAGGAGCATTGATCAAGAATGGCGTCGTGGATGCAAGCGCGTGTGAAAATGGCGGGTTGGAGGATTCTGGCGGTGCCACCGAATGCGGAGTCAGGGCTGCCAAACCGGTCATCCAGTATTGGCAGAACCTGTTTGACGAAGAGATCATCAAAGTTGCCAAGATGGACGGCATCCCTGCCAATCTGATCAAGAATGTGTTCATGAAGGAAAGCCAATTATGGCCGGGAGTATATGAAGGGGTGGAAGAGGTTGGGCTGGGACACATGACGACAAACGGGGCAGATACGGCACTGCTCTGGAACCCCGAGTTCTATCACAGTTTTTGCCCGCTGGTGTTGAACCAGGGTTATTGCGACATCGGATTCGCACACCTTGGAAGTGAACAACAAAACATTCTCAAGGGAGCTTTGTTGAACCGGATCGATGCCACCTGCGCCAATTGCGAAAAAGGCATCGATCTGACCAAGGCGAACTTCAGCATTCATTTCTTCGCGGAAACGATCAAAGCAAATTGCAGCCAGGTGGCCCAGGAGATCTGGAATACCACGAACAAATCAGCCAGGGACGTCAGTACGTATGAAGACCTGTGGAGGTTTACGATTCTGAATTACAACGCCGGTTCGGGCTGTCTGAGTTATGCCTTTTACAGAACGAATGTTGCCAAAGACCCCATCGATTGGGAACACGTCGCAGCCAACCTGACCCCTGCCTGCCAGGGTTCGGTCAAATATGTTGTCGATGTCACCGGTGGAGATACAAAAATGATCACCGTTTTCTCCACGCCGATCCCTTCGGTGACCCCTACCATCTTGAAAACGAAAACTCCGACTGGTATTTGGACGCTCACTCCCACGCTGACGCTGACGCCAACCCAGCAATAATTCTATTCTCCGCTAATCTTCCAGAAAATCAATTCAGGGCGACACAGGAAGCGCACCCTGGGGGCAATGCCGCCTTCCATCCCCAAACCGCGGGTGACATAGAGGGTCATCTTGCCCAGCAAGTATCGTCCGGCTTCGAAGGCTTTGTGATAAAGCGAGCCGGCGAAGATGGCGCCATAGAAGGGCAGACGTACCTGTCCTCCATGGGTGTGACCTGAAAGCTGAAGGTCGAAACCACAGGATTGAACCATCGGTGCCAGGTCGGGGGAATGATAGAGCAGAATGTTGAAGAATCCCGGGGATTGTTTATCCAAACCTGCTGCCTGGATCGAGGCGAAATCTTCTTCGGGGTGGTGGCTGCAGGTAATGCCGCTGACCGAAATTGTTGAACGCGAATTCTTGATAATTACCTGACGGTTATCCAACCATTGCAGCGGACCCTCTTTCACCATTTCACAATAGACTTCAGGCGGGTCCACCGGAGGACTGCCCGTGACCCCATAGACGCCAAGCGGCGCGTGGAGGGATTGGATGAACTCCCTGGCAGCCCCCTGCGAAACCGGGTTATGAACGCAGGACAGGTTGAGAATATCCCCCGAGAACAGGATCAGATCGGGTTTTGACTCTTCCAGTATTCTTATAATCTGCTGCTCTCGGCGGGTAATGTTTTCGATATGCAGATCGCCTAAATGGGCAACAAGGATGGAATCATCCCGTTTCAGTTTTGCTGTTTTCATTTGCTCAGTATGAACGTCCAGGCGGAAGGGTTCGATAAAGAATCCGTAGGCAACCAGAAGGGTTCCGATGATCTGAAATCCGAGCGCCCACCAGAATGGCAGCAGCGCAAATGGTGTACGCAGGATGGCCAAAACCAATACCACGGGTTTGACTGGTCCGAATGACAGTTCCAGGTTCGGAAGCAGGCTGATCAGCAACCAATCCACGGCAAAAAAGATCAGCCAGAGCAGGGAATGACGCCAATCGAACTTGCCGCCGAGAAAAGCCAGCCCGGCGAGAACGAACAGCAGAACGATATCGGGGACGCGGCTGAGCAGACCGCTAGATTGCAGGATGACGTCAAACGGATTCCCCGCGGTTCCCGGGTAGGAATGGGCATGGGTGAACTCTTTTGGGGGGATATTTCGAATGCGTATCATCATATAAATCATACCGCCATGCAAGGCATGGCGGTATGGAATCAATGGATCAGTTCTGTTCGGGCAGCCAGCAGCAAAGAACCAGCTCCTTGGCGGCTTTGACTTCATCCAGCCGGCCGACAGGGGTATCGTGCGGCGCCTCGTGAAGCAGGTCGGGGGTGGAGTGGGCTTCCGAGGCGATCTTGAGCAGCACTTCGGCGAACTGGTCGAGGGTCTGCTTGCTCTCGGTCTCGGTGGGTTCGATCATGAGCGCTTCATGAACGATGAGTGGGAAGTAGTTTGTGGGTGGATGGAATTTGTAATCCATC
>CAYWCH010000153.1:0-4705 GCA_964456715.1 uncultured Anaerolinea sp.
AAACGACTTGGCTAAGAAAAATCAGGATCTTGCTGCTCCAATCTTGGAAAAAGTAGCGGCAGAGTATGCCGGCAAACTGATCATCGCCAAACTGGATATCGATGCCAATCCTGAAACTGCCATGAAATATGGCGTACAGAGCATTCCAACACTGTTATTTGTGGCAAAAGGCAAAATCTTAAACCGGCAGGTCGGTTCAGCACCGGAGGCCAACATCCGCATGGTGATCGAACAGTTTCTGCAGGTGGCTGGATAACTGGCAAAAAATCAGGCGCTCATTTGAGCGCCTTTTTCATCAATCCATTCCAAAGTGGCCGATCATTCTTAGGATGTCGAACCCTTCCGCGTAAGGGCGCTCTGCGAGCGCGCCGTGACGGATGAGGGTGGCACGGGTCACACTTGGATCGAAGTAGTATTTCTGATCGTACGTGTGATACTGACCCAGAGCGGCGATCTTACGTTCCACGTCTACCTCGGTCACTTCCACCAGAAAATTGGGGAAGAAACCGTATGTACTACGGATGACGTCAAAACCGAGCATGGTGGTACCACGGAATGCGCGCAGGCTCTCTTCAGTTACCGTCGCATGATCCTGGTGGATGTCTGCCTTGGTGTGAACGAAGACGATCTCCGGGTGGAAGGTGTTATTAATCTCGATCAAGTATTCCAGGATTTCCTGACGAGCCTGGGGAAAGCGGCGCGTTTCAAACTGGCCGACAACAACATTTTCCCTGGGGATACCCAGGGTGGCCATGCTGGCGTAATGCTCCTGAACGACATTATTCAGCAGGGGATTCTTCTGGTTGTCGCTCAGGGTGATGCACTTGATCTCTGTCATTGACGCAATGTGAGCCAGGAGCGCACCGCAGCCGATCTCGATGTCGTCCGGATGGGCGCCAATAAAACAAACCCGCTTACCGAAGAATGACATATCGTGGTTCATAGGCACCTTATTTGGTGGCAAGGAATCCGCCAACCACCTTGGTCATGATGATCTTACCTTCAGCCTGCATGCGTTTGGCTGCGACTTTCTCGATCGCGTCCATGATCTTCTCGAAATCATCCCTGCCGGTGAAGAGGCTGCCCCAAAGGCGGCGGTCTTCAGACATGGAGGCACGGGTATATGCCATGTAGGGTTCCACTGAGTCGAAAGTCAGCGGATTTTCAAAGACATGGACATCCACCTTGCTGTAAAGCGATTTGATCGTGCTCAGGAATTCTGAGGAATAGCGTGAGCTGCCGGGCATGGGGGGAATGGGTTTGCCGGTGGCTTCACGGATGATGTCGTAGAAGACTTTTTTGTTTTCAGGCATGGGCCCGGTGGTGAAGAGACGGCCGCCCGGTTTTGTGACACGGTGCATTTCCTTAATGGTGAAGGGGACATTCTCTGCGTAGTAGATGGCGAAACAGCAGGAGACGAAATCAAATTTATCCGCTTCAAAGGGGAAATCCTTGTTGAAGTCGAGGTAGACGAATTTCATTCCGGTTTCCTGTTTGGCGTCAGCTTGGCGCGCCTGGTTGAGCAGGTCTTCAGAGACGTCGCCTCCGGTGATCTCGGCTTTACCGTTAAGGTACTGGTGATAAGAAAAGCATTGTTTACCGGAACCACAACCCACGTCAAGGATAACGTCATTGGGCTGTAGTTTGATCAGGTCAATCATCCAGGCATCGATATCCCGGGATCCGAATTTGGAATGGATGTCGATGCGGATGGCCAAGTCTTTGGTGGTTTCTTGAAAATCAATTTTCATAATCCCTCAGTTCTGATGATATTGGATAAGTATAAATGGAGCGCTTCCCATGTCAAGGATGGCACTTAGCAAATCCTGGGCAGCATTTCCCCGGTTAACACATCCAGAATGCGCGTACTGCCAATGCGGGTATTGAGCAGGACGCGTTTTTCGGGCGATTTTTCTACACGACCGATGATTGCCGCGTTTTCGCCGTATTTTTGGCTCTGGAGGATTTTGAGGGCTTTCTCAGCGTATTGTGCAGGCAGGATGACGATCACCTTGCCTTCGTTTGCGACGTATAACGGGTCAAAGCCGAGCATTTCGCAGGCGGTCAGGACGGCCGGCAGGTACGGGACGGCTGTTTCATCGATGGTGATATTCACGTTGCTCTGAACGGCGATCTCATTGAGTGTCGTGGCAAGGCCGCCGCGGGTGGGATCGCGCAGCACATGGATCTCGGGAACCTCGGCAAGTAGTGCCTGGATCAGGTGATTCAGGGGCGCCACATCGGATGCGATGGTTGTTTCAAAACCCAGGTCGCCGCGGGCAGCCAGAACGGCAATACCGTGATCGCCCATCGTACCTGAAATGATGACCGCATCGCCGGGTTGGGCTAGTTCTCCGCCGATATGGACATTCTCATGAACCCAGCCATATCCGGAGGTGTTGATGAACAACCCGTCGGCTTTGCCTTTTTCGACAACCTTGGTGTCACCGGCAATGATCGGAACACCGGCCTCGCGGGCGGAAAGGCTCATCGATTCAACGATTCTTTCGAGGAGTGAGATCTCGAGACCCTCCTCGAGGATGAAACCTGCGGTCAACCCCACGGGGATCGCACCGGACATGGAAACATCATTGACTGTACCGCAGACTGCCAGCCTGCCGATGTCGCCGCCGGGGAAGAAGAGCGGAGCGACGATGTGTGAGTCGGTACTGACAGCGAGACGTACACCAGAATGAATTCCCACCGGGGAAGGGATACAGGCAAAATCGTTGCCCGCGACTAAAGCCGGGTTGGAAAAATGAGGTTTGAAGACCCTGTCGATCAATTCCTGGGTCATCTTACCGCCTGAGCCATGCCCCATCACGATGTGGGTGGTATGGTGCAGCGGAACCGGGCAGACCGGACCTTCGATGGTGGGATTCGTCATGGATTAGCCTTCGTTCCTTGAATAACGATAGTAAGCCGCGCAGGCTCCTTCTGAGGAGACCATCGTGGCACCCAATGGATTTTCGGGTGTGCAGAGCGTTCCAAATGCCGGGCATTGAGGTGGTTTGGCGATACCTTGCAATACCTTCCCAGCAATGCAGATCTCGGATTCGTGGGTTTGGATGGATCCCACGTCGAAACGTTTTTCAGCGTCGAAATCAGCGAACTCAGGTCGGAGTTTCCATCCGCTGGCTGGAATGAGGCCAATGCCGCGCCAGTTGCGGTCGCAGACCTCAAATGCTTTGGATAAGATCGTCTGGGCGGGCTTGTTCCCTTCAAAGGAAACCACCCGTTTGTAGGCGTTCCGGACTTCGTGCGTGCCCTGTTCGAGCTGCTGCACGGTCATGTAGATGCCATTCAGCAGGTCGATCGGTTCAAATCCGGTCACTGTGATGGGAATTCGATATTTATCAGCGATGGAGGGATATTCCCAGTAACCCATGACGGCGCAGACATGCCCGGCTGCCAGGAATCCCTGCACCCGGTTGGTGGGTGAACCCAAAATCGCGTGCATGGCAGGCGGAACGGTCACCTGCGAAACAAGTATGGAGAAGTTCGTCACCCCGAGCGCTTTGGCCTGGATCACGCTCATGGCGTTGGCCGGGCCGGTGGTTTCGAAACCGATGGCAAAGAACACCACCTGTTTATCGGGGTTTTGCCGGGCGATCTTAACCGCGTCCATGGGTGAGTAGACCACGCGGATTTGACCGCCTGCCGCGCGGACGGAAAACAGGTCTCGACCGGAACCGGGCACACGCAGCATGTCGCCAAAGGAACAAAAGATCACATCTGGCTGGGAAGCGATTGCAAGGGCCTTATCGACCAACTCGAGCGAAGTGACGCAGACCGGGCAACCCGGGCCATGAACCAGCTCGATCTCTTTGGGGAGCATGCGGTCGATGCCGTTTTGCATGATCGAGTGGGTTTGACCGCCGCAGATTTCCATGATGACCCACGGACGCGTGGTGACGCGTTTTATCTCCCTGAGGAGATTGTGGGTCAAATCTGAATCGCGGAACTCATCCAAGTATTTCATTGAAGGATTATTCCAATTCCTCGTCGCCAGCAGCCAGCTCAGCTTCGACATCGCCCAACTCGCGCAGAGCAGCAAGTGTCTCAGCCGCTTCTTCTTCGCTGAGGATGTTCAGCGCGAAGCCGGCGTGGACGATCACGTAGTTACCCAATTTGGCTTCGGGGATGGCTTCCAGACAGACTTCGCGGATGACGCCGCCAAAATCCACTTTACCCATCAAACTCCCTGGAGTGGGGGTGATCTCAATGATCTTTCCGGGAACTGCCAGGCACATAATTACCTCTAATACTTGCTTTGTTTGCTCGCGATCATCACCTGACCCAGACTGATGCCGCCGTCATTGGTGGGCACCTGCCTGTGGATGAGGGGATGAAAGCCCTCCTGTCGCAGCAGCGCCAGGGTTTTAGTCAGCAATGTCCTATTTTGCCACACCCCGCCGGAGAGTGCAACGGTCTTGATCGAGGTTTCGCTGCGAATCTGGCAACAAAGCTCGACGGAAAGCCGGGCCAATCCGTTATGGAAATGGGCGGAAATGGTCGACTGGGGGATAGATTCGGACCAATCGCGGACGATCTGCTCTAAAAGCGGTCTGATGAGAACGGTATCGCTTTCGAATGGGATCAAATAGGCATCCATGTCAAGGGGATCGCAAATAGCCTCCAGCTCGATGGCTGCCTGACCTTCATAAGTGGCGGTTTGTCGCACACCGATCAACCCGGAAACCGC
>CAYWCH010000153.1:4715-5534 GCA_964456715.1 uncultured Anaerolinea sp.
AACAGGCGCCCCATACTGGTTGTCAGGGGAGTGTTGATCTTGTGCTCTATTTGCGATCGCAGAACGGTGCGTTCTTCATAGCATAAGGATGTAGCCGGAGCCAGTGTATCCGGATAATCCAACCCATAGGCCAAAAGATACGCCAACGCTATCCTGGCAGGGTTCCGAATGGCAGCATCCCCGCCGGGCAAAGGCGACTCGCTCAGGTGAAAACGGCGGGTGAACGCACTGTAATTGCCAATCAATACCTCGCCGCCCCAGATGACGTTGTCAAGTCCCAGGCCGGTGCCATCGTAGGTGAGACCGATAACCGATTCATCCGAGTCCCAGTTGTTGTCGGCCAGGCAAGCGGCCAGGTGGGCATGATGGTGCTGCACACGGACAAGGGGGAGACCAAGCGTTTCTGATCGTTCGACCGCGTATTTGGTTGAAAGGTAATCCGGGTGAAGATCGCAAGCGATCACTTCGGGAGTGATACGAAAAAGATTCATTAAATGTTCGATACCAGTTTCAAAGGAGTTCAATGTTTCGTAGTTTTCCAGATCACCAATGTGGTGGCTGAGAAAGGCCTGCGATTCACGGGTGAGGCAAAAAGTGTTCTTCAGCTCAGCTCCGCAGGCGAGAGTTTGAGGCACTAGTGTGGGCAGATTGATACTTTGCGGCGCATAACCACGCGAACGGCGGATCGGGTAAAGTTGATCTTCAAAAACACGAGTCACCGAATCATCCACGCGCATATGGATGGGGCGGTCGTTCATCAGAAATCCGTCAGCAATACCAGAGAGGCGCTGGATGGCTTCATCGAGCGGGATCCGGCGA
>CAYWCH010000153.1:5544-6248 GCA_964456715.1 uncultured Anaerolinea sp.
TGGAGTGGAGTGTAGGGAAGCATGAAGCCAAGCGTGGTTTGACCCGGTGCGATCCCCTCCGGCAGATCAACCCCGTGTTTTTTCTGCAACAGGACGATCGGGTGTTGCGGTGAAGTCAGCAGGTTCTCTTCGGAGAAAGAGACTTCGCATAACTTGCGGATGATCTCGATTGAGAAGGCCATCAGGGCAAAGGGCTTGTCGCTGCGTTTCTTGCGCGAGCGCAGCGCAGCAACAGCTGCAGCGTTTGTGGCATCGCAGGCGAGGTGGAACCCTCCCAACCCCTTTACAGCGATGATCTTTCCTGCGCGTAGCCATGCGCGTGATTCGTTGATGGCCGATTCCTCTTCAGAAAGACGTTGACCATTGGATTCGAACCAGACCTGTGGCCCGCAGACCGAACAAGCAACGGGTTGAGCGTGGAAGCGACGGTCACGTGGGTCATCATATTCACGACGGCAATCCTCACAGAGAGCAAATCCGGCCATGGTCGTTTTGGGGCGGTCGTAGGGGATATCCTTGATGATTGAAAAGCGGGGCCCGCAGTTGGTGCAATTGATGAACGGATAGCGGTAACGGCGGTCTTTCGGATCGAACAACTCACGCTGACAATCCGGGCAGATACTCATATCGGGGGATATGGGCACGAAGGTGCCAGATTCCTCCAGGCTTTCAAGGATGGTGAATGCGTCGAAATTGTCCGGCTG
>CAYWCH010000154.1:0-1901 GCA_964456715.1 uncultured Anaerolinea sp.
ATCAAATCAGCCTGCGCCCCTTCCTCAATGACCCCGATTTTTCCCTCTGACGCGAAATAATTCGACGCCAGATCCGCGTTATTATATGCGCCGATCTGTATTACCGACGATCCATTCATTCGTTGGGGATCCAAATTCCAGAGTTTGTGAACCAAATAACAGGTTCGCCACTCATCCCACATGGCGTTTGAAAATCCGTCGTTTCCCATGCAAACTTTAACACCCATTCTTAACATCGATTCAACATCTGCCATTCCAACAGCATTATTCATGTTTGATCTCGGTTGATGGCTCAACCAGGTGTTGGTTTCAGCGAGGATTTGGATTTCTTTCATATCCATATGCACACCGTGCCCGATGATGGAATTTTCTCCCAACATATGATGTTTTTTAAGCCGATCGATCACCCTTAGTCCTGTTTTTTGCATTGAATCATACTCATCGATTTGATGCTCTGCCGCATGAATATGAAATCCGACATTCTCATCAACAGTGTTTCTGCAATCTTCCAGTGTTTTTTCTGAAACAGTCAGGCCAGCATGAATTCCAAAATTCCCTTTAATACGGCCTTGATAATTTGCATTGGAAGTCTTTTTGATCATACGTACATTTTCGTTTATTCCACTCTTTGTTCGCGCTTCTCCACCCCGGTCAGTGACTTCGTAGCAAAGAACGGCCCGCAAACCACTTTCCATCACCGCGTCTGCGATCACGTCTAAAGATCCATCAATCGCGTTGGGTGACGCATGATGGTCGAATAAAGTCGTGTTCCCGTGTTTAATTGCGTCCACCAAGCAAACCAGGGTTGAATATTTGACGTCTTCCATACCTAATGACTGGTCCAGTGGCCACCACAATTTTTTCAGTATTTCTGGAAAGTCAGCAGGAGCCGATCCAGTTATCGCCAAGCCTCTTGAAAATGCGCCATAGAAATGTGTATGCGTGCATATCAACCCTGGCATCAGGAATTGACCATTTGCATCTAATTGTTCTTCATCAGGGAATTCCTGGATTAACTTCGTTTGAGACTCGATCTTTGTGATCCTTTGTCCCAGGACTTGCACGGCATAGCCTTCAAGTATCTGATTCGGCCTCCCCCATGTAACGATTTTTGCGTTCGTGATCAGCATGGACACCTGCCTTAATCAGTCTCTGAAATCGAAGTTATTGTAGCATAAACCAATTCCCATTTACATGAATTCGTGATTGTCGTCCAGTTATTGAAAATCGCATATAATCAATGTAACGTCAACTAGGAGAAAACCATTGGATACCCGTCAAACCGCGATCAATTATGCAAAAAATAACCAAAAACATTTCTTAACAGAAATGGACGATTTTGTTCGAATCCCCTCCATATCAACTGATCCTGAACATGTAAAAGATGTTCAAAAAGCGGCAGAGCTTCTTGCAAAGAAACTGAAAAGTATCGGCATCGAGAAAGTGAAGATCAACCCTACCAAACGCCACCCGATTGTCACGGGTGAATATCTTCATGCAGGTGAAAACCAACCGACGATTCTTGTTTATGGTCATTATGATGTCCAGCCTGTGGATCCGATTGAACTGTGGGAGCATAAACCCTTTGATCCCATTACCGTGGGTGATCTTTATTTTGGACGCGGCGCATCTGATATGAAAGGTCAAGTTTGGGCGTGCATCACAGCCGTTGAATCGATTCTGCACGAAGGCGAATTTCCGGTAAATCTTAAATTTGTTTTCGAGGGCGAAGAAGAGATTGGTTCTTTGAATTTTGCTGATTTTGTTGAGGAGAACAAAGATCTCTTACGTGCCACCACCTGCTTGAATCCGGATGCTGGCATGGTCGATGAAAAAACACCCACGATCACCTATGGGCTGCGTGGGTTGGCATATTTTGAGCTTAAGGTGTTTGGCCCGGT
>CAYWCH010000154.1:1911-6220 GCA_964456715.1 uncultured Anaerolinea sp.
TGCATTCGGGATCCTTTGGCGGCGTCGTTCACAATCCAGCTCAGGTTTTGGCAGATCTAGTCTCCGGCATGCACGATTCTTCGGGTCGGATCACCTTACCCGGATACTACAAGCATGTGCGCTCATTATCCAGAAGTGAGCGTCAGGAAATGGCCAGACTCAATATCGGTGACGATTTCTATCTCAAACAAACAGGCGTCCCCGCACTTTGGGGTGAAAAAGGATTTACCAGCCTGGAGCGCACCGGTGCCAGACCCACTCTGGAGATCAATGGCATGCTTTCAGGGTTCACCGGAGAAGGCGCGAAAACTGTGATTCCAACCTGGGCGATGGCGAAAATCTCTTCACGCTTGGTTCCAGATCAGGATCCGAACGAAGTTCATCAACAATTGATCGAGTACTTGAAGAAGAAAGCTCCCAAGAGTGTTCGCTGGGAATTGACCATGATCAGTGGTGGTTGCCCAAGTATTTCTGATGTAACTTCATCTGAAACCAAAGCATTATCCTCAGCTCTCGAAAATGTCTGGGGAATTAAACCGATTTTCAAGCGCGAAGGCGGCAGTGTTTCGGTCGTAATCGATCTTCAGAAGAAACTCGGCGTGGATTCGTTACTTTGTGGTTTCGGATTGCCGGATGATTGCATCCATGCTCCCAATGAACATTTACACCTGCCGACCTGGTATAAAGGCATTGAAGCATTGATTCATTTCTTCTTTAATGCAAGGAAAATATAGACAACAATGAGCACAGATAAACTTAAACTACCGGCCTATGGCGGTCAGGCTTTAATCGAAGGCGTATTGATGCGGGGAACACATTTCCTTTCTGCGGCTTTTCGTGATCCTGAAGGGAAAATCGTTCTCAAGAGCGAAGAATTGGGTGGTTTGTATACTTCAAAATTCGCTCGAATCCCTTTTCTTCGCGGGATCGTTGTCCTTTGGGATTCTCTCGGTTTGGGAATGAAATACATCACATATTCCGCCAACATTCAGACCGGAGAAGACGAGAAAATCGAAGGTCCTGTCTACGTTTTAACTATTCTGTTTTCTTTTGCAATCGCCATTGGGTTGTTCTTTTTAGCCCCTGCGGCTGTATCCAAATTGCTTGAAAACTGGCTAAATTTAAATCTCTTTGTTGGCAATTTGATCGAAGGGGTGATCAGGTTGGCTTTAGTAATTCTATACATATGGGCTGTTGGTAAAATGCCCGACATTTACCGGGTTTTTGCCTATCATGGCGCTGAACATAAAACCATCAATGCTTTTGAGAGTGGCGTTGAATTGACTCCAGAGAATGTCGCAAAATATTCATTACAACACCCACGGTGTGGAACAGGATTCATTTTAATCCTGGTGATTTTCTCAGTCATCCTGTTTTCATTTTTTGGACCAATGGGAATGCTGATGCGTTTGCTCAGTAGAATATTGCTTTTACCTGTGCTGGTGGTGGTCGCTTATGAATATATGCGGTTCACTGCCAATCACCTGGATCATCCCCTTGGCCGCGCGTTGGCAGCACCAGGTTTGGCTATGCAGAAATTGACCACAAATGAACCGACTCTGGAAATGATCGAGGTCGCAATCGCTGCCTTCAACGCCATGTATGAACAGGAGCAAAAGGGCGCACTGAAAGCTTAGGCGTATCTATGAAAAAATGGCAAATCTTCGTGATCGGAGTTTTGTGTGGCTTGGTTTTTTGGGGCTTGTGTTTGTTGATTGTCAAAACAAAACAACATGCTGAAATCACATACATCTCGCCAACGTATTCCGAAACGTCAGGGTCTGCAGCGATCAACGCCATTTCTCAGAAAACATTGAATATTAATACCGCGTCTGTCGAGGAGTTGGATACGCTTCCCGGAATTGGCATTGAGAAAGCCAAAGCGATTGTTGAATTCCGTGAGAAGAATGGGAAATTCATGTCAGCGGATGATCTCTTGTATGTTCCCGGAATTGGTCAGGCAATATTGGATCAAATCAAGGATAAAATATCTGTGGAATGAATGTTTTCCAAGGAGAATTGATTATGCCCTCAGAAATGAAAAACAAATTTACTGGCTTGCTTCATGAATCTATGAAAAATCATGATGAGATCACCCGCAATACCATGCGAATGATCCTCAGCAATCTTAAACTGGCAGAAGTAGAAAAAAGGCAGGAATTGGATGATTCTGCGGTCTTATCCCTCGTGCAGAAGGAGATCAAGTCGAGGGTTGAATCGATTCAGGATTTCAAAAAAGGTGGCCGTCCTGATCTTATTGATACCACTGAAAAAGAGATCAAAGTTCTTGAACAATTTCTCCCCAAGCAGTTAACTGATGACGAGTTGAAAGCCATCGTGAATGCTGCCATTAAGGAAGTTGGCGCATCAACCCCGGCAGACATGGGAAAGGTAATGAAAATTACAATTCCCCAGGTCCAGGGCAAGGCTTCGTCTGACCGCATCAGCTCGATGGTAAAAGAATTACTGCAAAAATAAAGTGGCTGAAAAAACGATCATGAAACCCTTTACCTCCACAGGCTCGCGGAATTTCTTCCGTGTTGTCTTGATAACTATTGCTTCCATCGTCACATTTGGAGCACTTGCGCTGCCAATAGCTCTCCGGCCAAGCTCATATCAATTGTCCATTGGCGGTGTATCATCTACTGATATAAATGCACCGTATAGTGCTACTTTCGATAGCGTTGTCTTGACCGCCCAGGCGAAACAAAAAGCTGCAAACGCGGTTTCACCTATCTATTTACGCTCCGATCCGACCATTGCGCGGACTCAGGTTGATAAGGTCAATGTAATTTTCAACTTTATATCCAAAGTACGATCTGATACTTTTTCAACCCAAGATCAAAAAATCAGTGATCTCTCTTCTCTGGATTCAATCACATTATCATCGGATTCGATTGATTACCTGATCATTGTAAGTGACCCCCGTTGGAATGATATCCAATTGGAATCCATTGACATACTCAAAAAGGTAATGCAGAACAATATTCGTGATTATGAGATTGCTGAAAACCAGGCAGACATTCCCAATTTGATCGATTTGTCCTTCTCGACCATAGAATCCAATCTGATCAATGAATTGGTTTCTCCTTTTATTGTTGCGAACAGTATCTACTCTGAAGAATTAACGGATGTAGCGAAAGCTCACGCGATGGAAGCGGTGCTGCCAGTCAGCGCAACTTATATTGAGGGACAAACAATCGTTCTTCGTGGTCAGATAATCTCTTCTGAACAATATGAAGCCCTTGAGTATTTTGGATTCGTTGAAAAAGAAAATCGTGTAACTGAATTGATCTCTGCATCGCTTATTGTTCTGCTGATGATCTGTTTTGTGATCATCTATTTTAAACGCCGCCACCACGCACTTTCGGATGATCTCCGCAGTCTCTCGCTGTTATCTTTTCTTTTCATTGTGTTTCTCATTTCTGCCAAGATGCTTATCCCCAACCGTACTGTACTGCCGTATTTCTTCCCCATGGCAGCGTTTGGATTGATCACTGCGACGCTATTCAACCTTGAAGCATCAATCATTTTTTCCTTGCTTCTTAGTGTTCTCGCAACTTTTGGGCTTTCCAATTCATTTGAATTGACTGCCTTTTACCTCTTTTCAAGCCTGATTGGTTCATTGACTCTTGGCAGAGGAAAAAAGGTATCGAATTTCTTTACTTCAGGTATCTGGTTATCGCTGACAGGCTGCACGGTTATTGCCGCATTCAGATATATTGATAATTCCACTGATTGGCTAGGTATGGTGACGCTTTTTGGTGTTACCTTTATGAATGGTTTTGCCAGTGCAAGCGTTGCTCTTTTGGTGCAATACATCTTCGCACAAATTCTTGGTTTATCTAATCCGCTGCATTTGATCGAGATATCGCGGCCTGATCATCCGTTGCTGCAATACATTCTTCAAAATGCTCCTGGTACTTACCAACACTCACTTCAGGTTGCCAATCTCGCCGAGCAAGGTGCAGAAGCAATTGGAGCCGATCCGGTATTGACTCGGGTTGGAGCGCTGTTCCACGATTGCGGAAAAGCAAAGAATCCCCAGTTCTTCATCGAGAACCAGGTACCCGGTAACATCGACTCGCATGATGATATGAATCCTGAAGTCGCTGCAGAAATCATCATTAATCATGTCAGTGATGGTATTGTGCTCAGTGAAAAATACCACCTTCCTCCAAGGATTCGTGATTTTATTCGTGAGCATCATGGAACATCCACAACAAAATATCAATACAGCCGCGCTCTGGAACAAGCGAAGAAAACAACCGAAATAATCGACAGATCATCATTTTCTTATTCTGGGCCC
>CAYWCH010000155.1:0-6212 GCA_964456715.1 uncultured Anaerolinea sp.
CTCGGTGGTTTTCAGCATCTTCCCGTTAACCTCGCCGGTAGCCATGATGACCCGTCTGGCGGCCACAGAAGTTCCGATCTGGCAATGTCTGGTCGCGCTGTTCCTGCTCGCGCTCACGGCAATTTACCTGGTCCGCGCGGTGGCGAAGCTTTTCCGGGCGCAAAACCTGCTCACCGGCCAGTCAGTGAACATCTTTACCTATTTAAAGGCTCTTTCGGGCAAATCGATCGGATAGCGAAACTGCTGTTTTTTGCGATTGGAGAATCGGTTGCGTTTCAAAGCGCAATCCGCTAAACTCAACTTTAATCATGCAAACCGGAATCAATTACTATGTCGGGATCGAGCTTTCAGGGAGCCGCAAAGGCTTCACCTGTGCCATTTTAAACCCGGCTTTGAAGATCGAATTCCTGGGTGCGCTCACCCCGCTGGAATGGCAGACGGTGATCGAAAACGGCAGAACGGTAGTGGCCGCGGTCAATTCCCCGCTCAGTATGAACCTGGGATATATGGCCGACAGCGATTACCGGAACCAGTTGAAAGTGACCAGCCAGAGCGCGCGTTCGCGCGATCAGCGCGTATGCGAATATCTTTTAGGGGAGAAGGGGATCGTTTGCCCAAAATCGCCAAAGGATGTGGGCAGATTCTCGCTTACACTACAGCGATCGCTCAAATTTGCCTCTGAGTTGGGGATGCTCGGCTTTCAATTCTGGCCGAGCAGTGGTGCCCAACGACAGATGATGGAAACCCAGGCGGATGCGACCTATTTCGCCATGCTCGGTATCAAACCGTTCGCTTCAGGCAGCCTGGAGGGGCGGATCCAGCGCCAGCTCGCACTTCAAGCCCGCGGTATTCCCGTCCCTGATGCGATGGAATTCTTCGAAGAGGTGACCCGCCATCGCCTGCTCTTGGGCAAATTACCCGAGGAAAAGATCCTGCCGGTCGCGAAATTAAACGCGCTGGCTTCGGCGTATACCGCCTGGACAGCGATGAACCGTCCGGGAGAATGTACCCTGGTGGGTGAACCCGAAGAGGGGTTGATCATCCTGCCGGCTTTCAAGAAGAATGAATCCGACGATTGAAGCAGGAAAACCAAATAGTAATATGATAGAATTTGTCCATTATTAAGACGAAGGATGGATTTTATGAACCCAAAAATGTGGATCAAGGCGATCACGATCATTCCGAAGATCAGCAAAGAGGAATGGGACCAGCTTGACGTGGTATCGCGTTGGCTCATCATCACCCGCGCCGCCGTGCTGGTGATGACACTGACCTCCGCGGTGATCGCCGGATTGCTGGCGGTGATCAACGGGGATGGTCTGTTCAATGGCTGGCGTTTTGCCCTGGTGATCGTTGGTCTGGTCTTTGCGCATGCCACTAACAACCTGATCAATGACCTCACCGATTATGGCCGCGGTGTGGATAAGGACAACTACTTCCGCACCCAGTACGGACCGCAGGCGCTCGAGAGCGGTCTGATGACCAAAAAAAAATTCTACAAATACATTGCCTTTACCGGCGCCATCGCTGTGGCGGCCGGATTGGCGCTGATCCTCACCCAGGCATCCACCACGCAGGGGAACCCATGGGTTACCGTGGCTTTGATGGCTGCCGGCGCAGTCTTCGTACTCTTCTATACCTGGCCGCTCAAGTATATCGGTTTGGGCGAACTGACCGTGTTGCTCGTGTGGGGGCCGTTGATGATCGGCGGCGGCTTTTATGCCATCACCGGTGTGTGGAGCTGGGGAGCCGTGGCTGCCAGCCTGCCTTACGCCCTGGCGACCGTGACCGTCATCTTTGGCAAGCACATCGACAAACGCAAAGAGGATGCCGCGAAGGGAATCCGCACCGTGCCCGTGCTGCTGGGGGAGACCGTCAGCCGTTATCTCGTGTTGGCCATGTTCGCGCTGCAGTACATTCTGCCGGTCGTGTTGATATTCGTTTCACCGCGCTATTTCTCGTGGCCGATCCTGCTGGTGTTTATCACCCCGCTGCTGCTCAAGAAGGACGAGCGCCGCACGATCTGGCACATCTACACCCATCCGCGTCCGGCAGAAGCGCCAGCTAATGCCAAGGACTTCTGGCCGCTCTGGTACGTAGCCGCTGCCATGATCCATACCCGGCTTTACGGAGGTATCTTTGCTCTGGCGATGATTCTTCAAGCGATAATCAAATTAATTGCCAGGTAAATGTTTAGTCCCCGGAAAGCTTTCCGGGGACTTTTACTATTGGATGATTCGAGTTAATAGCCATGCTATGGCAGAAATTATCAATACGACAAAAAAGAGGCTGAGTAAAAATCTAACTCCCAACCCAAGCCAATCCAGGAATCTTGGTTTATAGAAGAACAATCGTCTGCGAAACATTCTGCCTCTTTGAGTAATCTCATGCTTTGGATGATTTGATACACAAAATATTCGCTAACGATCGGCTGCTGGTTGCATACAAAACTGCATACTCGAGGTAGTCTGACGTGATATAATCATTTTATTATTCGAGCCCACCCGGGAATATTGGCTGCAGATGTTTTCAGAGAGCCGGCAACAGGTGTGAACCGGCAGCAAACGCAGACATTTCCACCCCGGCGCTCCATTGGAGCAGGCAGCTCTCGCAGGGACGCAAGTCGTAAGAGAGCCGGACCGCACCGTTACCGCGCAATAAGGCCTTCATAACGAAGGTGAAAGCAGGTGGCACCACGAGCACGCCCCTCGTCCTGCGCAGGATCGGGGGCGTTAATTATTCCAAGAAGAGGTGCAGCCATGTTCGATATCAATTTGATCCGTGAACAACCCGAGCTCGTCAAAAAAGCACTGCAAGACCGCCAGATGGACCCCGCCCTGGTGGACGAAGTCTTCAAACTGGACACTGACCGCCGCAGCCTGCTGACGAAGGTGGAAGCGCTCAAGGCTGAGCGCAACACCGTCTCCAAGGAGATCAGTCAGATCAAGGACCCCGAGCAGAAGAAGGCGAAGATCGAGGCCATGCGCCAGGTGGGCGATGAGATCGCCAAACTGGACGACGAGGTACGCCAGGTGGATGAGAAGCTGAATTATCTGATCTCCTCCATCCCCAATTTGCCTGACCCAACCACACCCCACGGCAAGGACGACAGCGAGAACATCGTGCTGCGCGTGGAGGGTGAGCCGAAGAAATTCGATTTCAAACCGCTACCGCACTGGGATTTGGGAACGAAGCTGGGCATTATCGACTTCGACCGCGGCGTCAAGCTGACCGGTTCGCGCTTCTATGTGCTGAACGGCGCCGGCGCCCGCCTGGAGCGCGCACTCATCGCCTGGATGCTCGACCTGCATTCCCGCCAGGGGTATGAAGAACGCTATACGCCATTCATGGTCAAGGCGGAGACGCTGTATTCCTCGGGCCAGTTACCAAAATTCGTGGATAACCTCTATCACGACATTGAAGAAGACCTGTGGATGGTGCCGACCGCCGAAGTGCCCCTCACCGGCATGTACCGCGATGAGGTGCTTGAAGAAGCCACCCTGCCGCAGCGTTTCACGGCTTACACGCCCTGTTTCAGACGCGAGAAGATGAGTGCCGGCCGCGACGTGCGCGGCATCAAGCGAGGTCACCAGTTCGACAAGGTGGAGATGTATATCTACTGTAAACCCGAAGATTCCGAAGCCGAACTGGAGAAGATGGTTAAGGACGCCGAGGAGACCTGTAAGGGCCTCGGATTGACCTACCGCATCAAGCGCTTGTGCTCCGGTGACCTCGGTTTCAACGCCCGCATCACTTATGATGTGGAAGTCTGGGCTCCCGGCTGTGATGAATGGCTGGAAGTATCCTCCGTCTCGAACGTGGGTGATTTCCAGGCGCGCCGCGCCAACATCAAGTACAAACCCGCCGACGGCAGCAAGACCCGCCTGGTACACACCCTCAACGGCTCCGGACTGGGCTTGCCGCGCACCTACATCGCCGTGCTGGAGAATTACCAGCAGGCTGATGGCAGTATCGTCGTACCTGAAGTGCTCCGCCCCTGGATGGGCGGGATCGAGGTGATTAAATAAATGGAAGCAATAGCCAACTCTGTCTGGTTCATCCCCGTGCTTGCAGTTGTAATGCTGCTTGGCCTGTTCAGTCTGCTCACCTACATGATTCCCGGGTTGACGATCATCTGGCTGGCGGTGCTGGCTTACGGTATCGTATTCGGTTTCAATACCTGGGGTATTGTCCTGTTCGCCATAATCACGCTCTTGATGCTGGGCGGTAACTTGGTGGACAACTATCTGATGGGGAAGGAAGCGTATAAATCTGGCGCCAAATTGTGGTCGATTGTGGTCGCTTTGATCGCGGGTATCATCGCTTCGTTTTTCATTACTCCCTTTGGCGGTATTGCCGTGGCGGCAGTGGTCATCCTTATCATCGAGTGGATCCGGCGCAAGGATTTCAAGGAAGGCTTGAAATCCACCGGCGGCATCCTTAAAGGTTGCGGCGTCTCGGTGGTTGCTCGTTTCTTCATCGGTATGGTGATGATCGGGTTGTGGGCGGTCTGGGCTTTTTTGGTCAACTAATCGATTATTTTTCTTTAGTAAAACGGGCTGCCAGCGATATCCGGCAGCCCGTTTGTTATTCTTTCGAGGTTTTCTTCTTTGCCCGCTCGAACAGCGTTAGGTAGATTGCGATGGAACCAGCCACGGCCGCGTTGAGCGACTCGATCTTGCCGCGCATCGGCAGCGCCATCAGAAAATCGCACGATTCGCGCACGAGCTGGCGCATGCCTTCCCCTTCATTACCCACCACCAGCACAAGCGGCCCGGTGAGGGGCACTTCACTGGCGGGTTTGGCACCCTCGCCGCCTTCCAGCCCAACCACCCAGGCATCCTCTTTCTTGAGGTCTTCCAGAGCGCGGGCGATGTTGGTCTGGGCGATGAGCATGTGTTCGCTGGCCCCGGCCGAGGCGGTGACCACCGCGGGTGTGACCTCCGCGGAGCGGTGCTGCGGGATGATCACCCCGTGGATGCCGGCGGCTTCAGCAGTGCGCAGCAGGCTGCCCAGGTTTTGCGGGTTCTGGATCACGTCGAGCGCGAGCACGAACAGGTCTTCACTGCGGTTTTTGGCATTGTCGAGAATATCGTCAATCGTCATATAGGGGTAAGCGCTCACTTCCAGTGCCACTCCCTGCGGGTTTTCGGCCATGTTGTTCAGCTTTTCGCGCTGGACCACTTCAATGGGAATTTTCCTGGCCTGCGCCAGCTTGCGGATCTCGGGGATCCGTCCTTTTTCTTCGATTCCTGCGGCAAAAAGCAGGCGAAACACCTGCCTGCGTTTCGCCTGAAGCACTTCAGCGACCGGATTGCGTCCGGTGATCCACTCTTTCAATTAATCACCTACTTCCAGTGCCAGCCGGTGCCCTCTTTGCTGTCCTCGAGGATTACGCCCAGCTCAGCCAGACGATCGCGGATCAGATCGGAGAGCGCCCACATTTTATTGACGCGCAATTCCTTGCGGATATCGATAAGAAGGGAGACGAAACCGTCGACTTCCTGGTTGCCGCCTTTATCCTCGCTCAGCTTCAAACCGAGCACGCCGGTCAGTTCATTGAGCAGGTCCTGGGCGGCTTTCAATTCAGTGTCTGTGGCGCCAAATGAGCGAATCTGGTTGATGGTGCGCACCAACTCATAGAGATGCGCCAGCGCACCGGAGGAATTAAAGTCGTCGTCCATCGATTCGATGAATCCCTGTTTGCAGGTTTCCATTTGTTTCGCCAGTGCGTCGAGTGATTCTTTGGTGGCGGCTTTGGCGCCGGGCAGGGCGGGTTTGAGCGCGGAGCGTAAGCGGTCGACGCCTTTTTCTGCTGCGTCCAGCACTTCGTCGGAATAATAGAGCGGATTGCGGTAACCGGAGTTCAATACCAGCATGCGGAAGGCCGTGGCCGGGTGGCGGCTGAGGTATTCGTCGATGGTGATGAGGTTGCCGACCGATTTTGACATCTTTTCGCCGCCGAGCTGCAGCATGCCGTTGTGGATCCAGAAGCGCGCGAAGGGTTTACCTGTGTAACATTCGCTCTGCGCGATTTCGTTCTCGTGATGAGGGAAGATCAGGTCGTTGCCGCCGCCGTGGATGTCGATCTGTTCGCCCAGGTGGTTCAGGTTCATGGCCGAGCATTCGATGTGCCATCCCGGCCGTCCCTTGCCCCAGGGGCTGTCCCAGGCGGGTTCGCCGGGTTTGGCAGCCTTCCACAAGGCGAAATC
>CAYWCH010000156.1:0-6158 GCA_964456715.1 uncultured Anaerolinea sp.
CCTTCCCGTGGATGCCATTTACAGCCCGGTGAAGCGTGTCAATTTCAATGTCGGTTCTGCCCGCGTGATTCAGAGCACGAACTACGACCGCCTGATCCTCGAGATATGGACGGATGGAACGATCAGCCCCGAGAAAGCTCTCGGTACGGCTTCCAAAGTCATCATTGACCATCTGCGCTTTATCTCTGGAATCAGCGAAGAAACGCTGTTGGTTGGGGTCGAGAAAGTGGTTACTGGCAGTCATTTGACCAGTGAAGCGGCTGAAACCCCGATCGAAAACCTGGATCTTTCTGTGCGTGTTTACAACTCACTGAAACGAACAGGCATCCAGACTGTCGGCCACGTGCTCGAATTGCTGGAAAAAGGTGATGAAGCAGTCATGTCCATCCGCAACTTTGGCGAAAAGAGTCTCGACGAATTACGCTACAAGATGACGGAAAAAGGCTTCATGCAAAAAGATAATGATGTGGAGTGAGTAAAAATGCGCCATCAGATTGCAGGTTTTAAACTTGGAAGAAGTAAAGATGCCCGTCTCGGCTTGCGCCGCACGATGGTAAAACAGCTCTTTGATCATGAGCGGATTCAAACCACTCATACCAAAGCCCTGTTCATCCGTGGTGAAGCAGAGAAATTGATCACAATTGCCAGGCGCAGCAGCAAGGCCACCGATATCGAAAAAGTGAACGCCCGCCGCCTGGTAGCTTCACGCCTTGGTGATGCTGCTCTTGTCAAGAAACTGTTCGATGAGATCGCTCCCCGCTTTGAAAACCGCAACGGCGGATATACCCGTATTTCCAAACTGGGTCCCCGCCTTGGCGACAATGCTGAAATGGTTGTGATCGAGCTTGTAGAAGAGTAAGCCCACCGACCTGATGAAGGACGGTGATGGAATGGTACATTACCAATTGAGACTTGTTTACGATGGAACCGATTTTTTCGGTTTCCAGCGGCAGGGACAGACACGGACCGTTCAGAGTGTGTTCGAAGGTGCCTTAAGTGAGATTGGCTGGGAGGGTGATTCCATCCTCTTTGCCGGGCGCACCGACACCGGTGTACACGCTTCAGGACAGATTGTGGTTTTCGACATGGACTGGCATCACCCGGATGCGCTTCTCATCAAAGCGCTGAACGCCAAGTTACCGGATGATGTCGCCGTCGATTCCTTGCGCAGAGCAGAAGCTGACTTCCACCCCCGTTATGATGCTTCCAGCCGGCGCTATGTTTACAGCATATATCAGTTCCCGATACGATCCCCTTTGTTGGACCGCTACGCGTGGCACGTTTGGCCTGAACTCGACATTGATTTGTTGAACCAGGCAGCCGGCATGTTCGTTGGCAGGCACGATTTCTCTGCTTTTGGCAGAGCGATGAAGCCGGGAGCCACCACAGTCCGTGAAGTGCTAATGAGCAGATGGTCCAAACAGGGTCAATCCCTGACCTACGAAGTGCAGGCAAATGCCTTTCTCTATCACATGGTCAGAAGATTGGTGTACGTTCAGGTGAGTTTTGCAAACCGAAAGATCTCGCGTGAAGACCTCACAGAGGCGATCGACAGTGCAAAGCGCATCAAACCCGGATTGGCTCCTGCGCATGGTTTGGTACTGGCAGAGGTTACGTACCCGGATCACAAACAGGTCGAGATTGTAGAGTGTGAAAATTTTGATGACATGGCCTAGAAATTAGGTTTATGGAGAAGATATGGTTGAAAAGACTTATGTCCTGAAAGGGACCCAAGAACCGGAGTGGCTTCTGGTAGATGCAAAAGGTCAGGGTGTTGGCCGCCTGGCTACCCAGATCGCTGCGTATCTGCTCGGCAAACACAAACCCACCTACACCCCCGGTGTAGATATGGGCGATGTGGTTGTCGTGATCAACGCTGCCGAACTGGCAATTACCAACAAGCGTCTGGACACGAAAAATTATTATCATCATTCAGGGTATCCCGGCGGTTTGAAGACCACCGGAATGCGCGAACAGATGCGTGTTCACCCCGAACGTGTGATCATTTCTGCCGTGTGGGGTATGATCCCTCACACCCGCATGGGCCGTTCGATCATCAAACGATTGAAGGTCTATGCCGGCAGCGAACATCCGCACGCTTCACAGAACCCGAAACCGGTAGCGTAAAGGAGCAAGTGATCTATGGTTCAGTATTTCGAAGGTATTGGTCGCCGCAAGGAAAGCACTGCCCGCGTTCGCCTCATGAATGGCAGCGGTGTATTCACAGTCAATGATCGCCCCCTGGAGGATTACTTCCCTCGCACTGGTGACATGGAAGCCATCCTGGGTACTCTCACCGCCACCGGGCAGGACCGCAAGACATACGATATCACAGCCACCGTCAACGGTGGTGGTGTCACCGGCCAGACCGACTCGGTCAAGCTGGGATTGGCCCGCGCCCTGGTCAAGATGAACGCTGACAACATCGCTCTGCTGCGCAAAGGTGGTTTCCTCACCCGAGACGCACGCATCAAGGAACGCAAGAAACCAGGTCTCAAACGCGCCCGCAAGGCACCGACCTACACCAAACGTTAGTATTTTCAGGAGTGATCCTGATTCCAGCGAGATGCAATCGCTCTGGCTGGCCGGGAAAATGCAAGTCATGATGATGGCTGACATTTTCCCGGCTCAGACCGAACAGTGGTTGTGTCTTGTTGTTTAATTCAAATAGAAGGTGGCACATGGAAAAAAGACCCGTTTGGATCGTTGGATATCTCGCGAATAGCTCCGAAACCATGGAGGTATTACAGGCCGCGGATGAGATCTTCGCACGCGGGCACCTCGTGACGCGCTGGTTCGATGATTGCGGGCTCCACGCGCTGACGCCGGTCATTTCGGGGCAGGGCAAACCCGGACTGGATTCGACCGTGGACGCCATCGCCGAAGCCCAGTCAAACGGCAAGGCGGTCGTCTATGCCACCATGGTCAAACCGCTTTCAGCGGATGTGGTGGTGAAGGGGTTGATGGCACAGCACCCGGACCTGCCCCTCAGGTGGGCGAAGGGGGAAGACTTCATCGACGAAGCTGTGATGGCACAGGTGCTCAAAGACGGCGGTTCGGGCTTGATGACCCTTGACGGCCAGGAGTTGGCCGGAGCCTATCATTTGCCATTTTCCGGCAGCCACGCGGTATTGATCTACGAGCCGGGAGGGAACACTGCATTATCTCACATCGCGAAGTTGCTGCAGGCTGTCTACCCGCCAGATCACCGCGCCAGTTTGCTCAGTGAATGCGAAAAAGGTGAGAAATGCTGGGAGGAAGTCACAATTTTGGAGCTTGAGAGTGTCAATAAACCGGTTGATGCCATGCTTGTATCGCCGCGCTCATCGGATTGCTCCCTGCCAAGCTTCGAAGATGTGATCGCGCACCTGCGCGCGCCGGAAGGCTGCCCGTGGGACCGTAAACAAACCCACGAGTCGCTGCGGACCTATCTGCTGGAAGAAACGTACGAAGCGCTGGCTGCTCTCGATGACCGCGATATGCAGGGCTTGAAGGAAGAGTTGGGAGACCTGCTGCTGCAGATATTGCTTCATACCCAGATCGCCGTGGAAAAGGGTGAGTTCACCATGGCCGAGGTGATCGAGGGAATCAACCGCAAGATCGTCTACCGCCATCCGCATGTGTTTGGTGATGGTGAGGTGGCCGATGCCACCGGAGTGGTGCAGAACTGGGAGAAACTTAAGCAGCAGGAACGCGCTGATAACGGCACAGAAGAAACCAAAGGACTGCTCGACGGCATCCCCCTCAGTTTCCCGGCACTGGCACAGGCACAATCCATCCAGGACCGGGCTGCCCGGGTCGGTTTTGACTGGAAAGAGATCAAGCCCGTGATGGATAAGGTGATGGAAGAGTATCGAGAGGTGCAGGAAGCCCCGAACGCTGAAGAGCGCGCCAAAGAGTTGGGTGACCTGCTCTTCGCCGTGGTCAACCTGGTGCGCTGGTACAAGGTGGACGCCGAATCCGCGCTGCGGGAGACCAACCTCAAATTCCGTAAACGCTTTGCCTATATTGAGAAAAAATCCCGCGAGACCGGCAAGCCGATGCAGGAAATGACCCTCGACGAGATGGACGTTTTCTGGAATGAGGCGAAAAAGCTGTAATTAGTGATTAGGAATTTAAGATAAGTAATCAGGACAATCGCTGATAGCGTTTCCTGATTACTTATTACTGGTTACTGTTTTCCCCACTTTAAGACAAATTCGATTTGCAGATCAGACTCCGGCGAGCGGCGATACCAGCTCGCCGAGTTTTGCCTCAGCACCTGTAACTGCACCAGCGCTTCCTGCCCAGACATGCCGTGTCTGACAAGGTAACAGGCCACCGCGGTGCCGGTGCGCCCGATGCCGCCGACGCAGTGGATGTAAACCCGTTTGCCGCGGTCCAGATGGTCGTCGATACAATCAAGGACCTTGTTCATCAGTTCAACGCTGGGAATATCGTAATCCGGGATGGGGAAGTTCACCCGCTCGATCTCGATTCCAAAATCGGCTGCTTCTGATGCGAGTATCTTCGCGTATGTGGAAAACGCATCGCCGGGGCAGGTGAGGTCGATGACGCAGTCGATACCGGCATGGATGAGCGACTGCACTTTTTTGCGAGTCGCCTCCTCATCCATACCGCCGGGATACGCGCCGGCCAGGAATTTTTCGGGGATCACCCAGTAGGAATCAAGGTAGGGGATGGCGGTCATAACTCACTTAAAATCCTTAAACCACGAGGAAGCCTTGTTTTTCGGCCACAGATACTGTCGCTTGAAAACCGGAATTGAAGTTCAAGTAATCACTTTCGATGCCGTCACTGAATATGACGCCGTTCTCAGCCATTTGCGAAGTGATCACGAGCGGCTGATCCTGGTTCACCATGCCATAGACCAGTTCTGCCTGAGTGATCTTCGTTAAAAATGGCTCGCGCACCGAAAAGACCAAATATCGCGAGTCCCAAGCCATTTGGATGTTTTGATCGAGCGAATTTTTGCTGCCGAGAATGGACTCGGTGATCTCGAAAGCTCCGGTGATGACACTTTTCATCCAGGCTGAAGAGCCGAGACCCGTCGACACGATGATTCCACTCGATGATTGTTGTTCTCTCTTATCCCCGCTTTCGATGATGTACCGTGCCGACACGTGAGTCTTCTGCCCGATAAAGAAGTCATTGACTGCGTAGAGGACTTGCCCGTCATTCAAACTGGTTTTGGCCATGGTGATCTCTTTAATGGGGCGGCCATTCTTGAACACTTCAGCAACGATGTGCTTGAGATCTTCGACTTTGAATGGCAGCAGTACCCCATCCCAGCGCGCGGGATCGGGGTTAACCGCGACGACCTTTTGCCCCGACAGGTACTTCAGAGTGTTCGCCACCATGCCGTCCTGCCCAATGACCACCACGAGATCGTCCCTGCCAAAAATGAAATTTGGCAGGAATGATCTGTCGACTACCTGCAGGTTCCCCATTGATTCAAGCGTATCGATGGTAAGATCCAGTGCGGCTTTGTAGTTCTTGTTTTCCAGCTCATAATCTGAAAAATCGGCGCCCAGGTGCTCGATATAATACTTCGCCTGCATCTCGGTATTGAATCGGTTGATCAATTCCTCAAGGCGGGTTTTCCTTTTAATGAGGATGATCTTGTTCTCAGATGACCTGAAAACCATACCTATTCTTCATCCTTGGCCATTAATTGCTTCAACAGATCTGGAGAGATATTCAATTGACCGATCTTTTCCGCTTTTCCTGCAATTTGCTGGAAAGCGATGGCGATCAATTTGTCCGGGTTCATCCCCAGGTTGGCCAAGGCTTGCAGCACCTGGCCGTCGACACTTTGCATTGCCTTCATGACAGCGGCCATTCCATAAGCCTTTGAGTCTGCTTCTGCTTTGGCATTTTCGGCCGCCAGCTTGACCAATTGTTTCCTCTTTTCTTCGAGCAGGGTTTTGGCTGTCAGTTGTTCCGACCGCATCTGGTTTTGCTTTTCCTGGATCGCTCTTTCCGCTTCCATCTGGGTTTCGCGGATCTCTTTCTTCTTTGTCTCGATGGCGATCTCTGTGTTTAATTCATTTTCCTTGATCCGGCGTTCCTGTTCGATTGATGAGTTGCGTCTTTCGTAAATGGCATCATCGGCTTTTTTCAGGATCTGCTCTCTGGCTTCAGCTTCGAGAGCCCTG
>CAYWCH010000157.1:0-3875 GCA_964456715.1 uncultured Anaerolinea sp.
ATCCCGGTGTCGCTGATCTGTGGATTGGGCGGCAACCTCGGAACCGCTACCAGCCAGGCGATCCTGCAATCTAAAGTAGCGCCCGACGTACAGGGACGGGTGTTTTCAGCGCGGCGTATGCTCACCTGGTTCCCCGACACGTTCACTCCCATCCTGGGCGGGCTGCTGGCCGACTACGTGATGGAACCGGGAATGAAAGGTGGAGGATTGCTTTCGCAGGCCTTCGGTTGGATGACCGGTCACGATGCCGGTTCCGGCATGGCGGTGATGATGGTGATTTTCGGAGCGATCACGATGGCGGTCTTGTTGATCGGCTACGCGATCCCCAACATTCGCAATCTGGAAGATATCCTGCCTGATCACGATCAAAACGCGGCAGTGGAGTTGGCGGCTTCACCGCAGGAAGCATGAAGAGAAAATGGAATCGAATAAAACAAAATTCCTTGAAGGCAAACTGGTTTATCTGCGGCCGTTGCTGCCCGAAGACCTGCCGCAGCTCTTGGTCTGGTTCAACGACGCCGAGCTGCGCGGTTTGACCGGTGAAGTATTCCCCACCGACATGAGGGGAATGGAGGAATACCTGGAGCGGGTGCATAACGACCGCGAACGCGTCTGGTTCGCCATCGTGACGCAGGAAGGCGACCGCCTCATCGGCGAGACAGGACTGCTGCGCATGTTCCCGGCCTGGCGCACCACCGATATGAGTATCATCCTCGGCGACCGCTCCGCCCACGGCAAGGGGTACGGCCGCGAAGCTATGGAATTGATGCTGGACTACGCCTTTGGATATCTCAACTTCCACCGCGTGTCGATCGGTGTGGTCGGGACGAACGCGCGGGCATTGAAATTCTACGAGCACGTCGGTTTCAAGCAGGAAGGCATCCAGCGCGACGGCTATTTCTTCGACCATCATTACCAGGATTTCGTGATGATGAGCCTGCTCGAAGATGAATACCGGGAGATGAGGGATAAAAAATGAATAAGAAAGCACTTTTGAAAAAGATCGAGTGAAGATGATTGGCAGAGAGCCAGAAAAATCATCGAGTTTAATGTCAAAACTGCCAAATAATGGTTCTCTCCTTTTCTCACGAAGTACCTCCGCCAGGTTCGCCGTCTCGATTTTTCAACACGACCGTATAATAATTAATATCTTTCAGGAGGTATCTATGACCGGTTATGCAGGGAATATCGAAAAGGTAACACTAAAGAACAAGTATTTCCGCCAGGTGGTGTACACCGGAACCTATCAGCAGCTTGTGGTGATGTGCTTGCAGCCCGGTGAGGAGATCGGCGACGAGATCCATAAAAAAGTCGATCAATTTTTCCGCATCGAAGAAGGTGCGGCCAATTTTGTGTTCAATGAAAAAGAGAAACATACAGTCAAAGCCGGTGATGCCGTCGTGGTTCCGGCCGGTACATTCCACAACGTCATCAACGCATCGAAGACCGAACCTCTCAAGCTCTACACCATTTACGCGCCGCCCAACCATCCCGATGGCACCGTACATAAGACCAAAGCCGATGCTGAAGCCGCCGAGAAAAAAGGGCATTGATCTGCTGAAGATCGTTTTCAATCAACGGGATGCATCTTTTGCATCCCGTTTTGAGTTAAGTTGACTGAAATATCAACTTCCTGCGCGTATATAATGAATCATGAACCGAAATTTCAGGAGTGATTATGAACTGGAAAGAGCAAATCAAGGGTGATCCCATTTCCTGGCTTTTGGAGGCGTCCGACCCCGGTGCGCGTTACCTGACCATGCGCGATCTGCTCGACCTGTCCGCGGATGACGCCGGTCTGCAGCAGGCACGAAGCGCGGCGCATCGCTCCGGACCGATCGCCAAAGTGCTGAGTCACATGGAACCCGAGGGCTGGTGGATGCAACCCGGCCCCGGGTACAACCCCAAGTACCGCTCGACCGTCTGGGCCATGATCCTCCTCGCCCAAATGGGCGGTTCGATCAATGAGGATAAACGGATTCAGACAGCCTGTAATTATGTACTGGACCACGCCCTGATGCCCGGAGGACAGATCTCCTACTCCACTGCCCCTTCCGGCACCTTCGATTGTCTCCAAGGAAACATCGCCTGGGCATTGCTGTCACTTGGCTGCACTGATTCGCGTTTGGAAAAAGCCATCGATTGGATGACGCGAAGTGTCACGGGTGATGGCATCGCACCGATGGAAGACCGCCATGCGCCAGTACGGTATTACGCCAGTAATTGCGGCCCGCTATTCGCCTGCGGTGCCACTAACAAAAAACCCTGTGCCTGGGGCGCCGCCAAGGTGATGATGGCTTTTTCAAAGGTTCCACCACCGCAACTTTCCCCCATGGTCGAACGCGCCATAAAGATGGGAATCGATTTCTTCCTCAGCATTGATCCAACCACTGCAGCTTGGTCGATCGCCAGCGATGCCAAACCCAATGGAAGCTGGTGGAAGTTCGGCTTCCCGATATTCTACATCACCGATCTGCTGCAGGTGGCCGAAGCGTTGACTGCCCTGGGCTGTGGCCGAGATCCGCGCATGCAGGGGTTGCTTGAGCTCATCCTCGCCAAGCAGGATGACAACGGCCGCTGGCCGCTTGAATATAATTGCTCGGGCAAAACCTGGCTGGAATTCGGCGAGAAGAAACAACCCAACAAGTGGGTTACTTTAAGGGCTCTACGAGTGTTAAAACGTTCATGCAGTTGATCATTATCGGTTGGAGAGAACATTACCATGAAGAACGAAGAAATCCCTTATCACAATACAGATGAATATATCGCGCAATTTCCCGCCAATATCCAGGCTCGTTTGCAGGAGATACGCGCTGTCATCCGCGCCGCAGCACCCGAAGCCAAAGAAAAGATCAGCTACGGCATGCCGGCCTTTGACCAGAACGGTGTGATCGTCTTTTTCGCTGCTTTCAAAGACCATCTGAGCTTCTTCCCCACCGGCAGCGGACGGGAAGCATTTGGCGCGGAGTTGGATAAATACCCCGGCGGCAAGGGCACTGTTCAGCTTTCTCTGACCGAGCCCTTACCCGTTGATCTGATCGCACGAATTGTGAAATATCGGGTGGAAGAAAACAAGAACAAAACCCTTAACCGTAACAAACAGTGAATCAAACGGTGAAACTGAGAGTGGTCGCCAATAAATTAAAGAAACATGCAGCCGTTTGCGGTGTGATCGGCCCCGCGTTATTCGTTCCTGCCTTCAGCCTCGAAGGTCGTCTGCGCCCCGGTTCCGACCTACGGGGGATGTACATTTGCATGACTCCTTAGTCCATTCTCTCACCAATACTTCTGATTAGTCTACCCGTAATTTGATTTCATGCTCTTTCCGTGCTATGGTGAATATGAATATTGGTACTCATTTTATTAGGAGGCTATTATGGGTAAGGAGAAGTCGCGCTTCTGGCAGCGCCAGCGCACAAAGTTGGGTTGGTGGGCGGTGAGTCTCGCTTTGGTTTACCTGGCATTATATCTTGCCACGATGGCGATCATCGCCATCCGCTCCAGGTTGCCTGAAAATAATCAGGCAGGCATGATTGGCTTAGGCTTCATCATGCTCCTGTTCGCGCTGGCTGCCGGGATCACTGCCCTGATTGCCATTTAAAAAACCAGAAACGCTCCTGGCTGGTCTGGCTTTCTTTGCTGCCGGGAATCTCATCTCTCATTTTGTTCATCGGTGAATTCACGTTTCCCCATTGATGAAATTTTCTGGTGATTCGTTGATGTGAATCCGATATTCGTGGTATGTTAATCGTTGATACAATGTACTTCAAGGAGACATCATGGCAGCGCAAAAACCGCAATTTCGGAACTTTCCGGTCACAAAAATGGGTTGGTGGGCCATGGGGCTGGGTCTGACGCACATGGTTCTCTATTCC
>CAYWCH010000157.1:3929-4145 GCA_964456715.1 uncultured Anaerolinea sp.
TGGTGTTTGAAATTCTGATCATGCTGCTTGGACTGGTGGGGGCCATCCTGGCTTTGATCACGCTGATCAAAAAATCCGAGCGTTCCTGGGTGATTTGGGCTTCACTCGTGCCCGGGTTGACCGCGCTCCTGGTATTCTTCATTTTCTTGACTTCCATCTAGTTTCTTGCTGTTCTAGCCAAACACCAACATTTCACGATCGGGAGGGAATCTCATG
>CAYWCH010000157.1:4155-6158 GCA_964456715.1 uncultured Anaerolinea sp.
AAACTGGCTTCAAAAAAGGGCTGATCCTGTTTATCTGGGCCGGGTTGATCTCGGCTCTCGGTGCTTTCCTGACCCAATATATCATCACCTACGATACCCGTTCCAGCGTCCTCGTTCAGTTGGAAGCGCTGATCGTTACCGGTGCTTTGCTGGCTCTGGCCGGGTTGTACTTTGCCAAATTTCCCCGTTCCAAACGAGGCATGACCGTACTTCAATTCATCCTTTTACCTCTGATGGGGATCGGACTCGCTGTATTGACGATGTTCCTTTCCACACAGCTCCCCGTGGGCAACTGGGAGAAACTGGCTTCACCACCGGAACAGGTCAGCGGATTTATCCAAACGGATCAAGCCTGGCTCTACGGCGACAACCTCTTCGTCAAGGGGATTTCGGGCAACACCTACGTATATGAATGCCAAAATGCCAGGGATTGCGCCTGGGTTCAAAAAGAATTCAATGCTTCTGAGGCAAACAAAGACCTTGAATGCGAAGTCGGCGATTTTTCAACACCGATCCTGCCAGGCAGGGTGGCAAACAGCCTAACAACCACTTTCTGCGAGATCGATGGCCGGACCAACACAAAATTCATCCTGCTGGAGGATGGCAGCATCTATCATTGGTCCGGGACTTCCTCGGCAAATGATATTATCTTAAGACTCTACGGTTTCGTGTTTTTCAATATCATTGCCGGTCTGGTCACCAGCTTGGTTGTGATGAAGATGCGCAAATCAGTCTCCTAGATTCATCCGCAATTGGAAATATGACTCGAAACGGTTTTGTTATTCATCCGTTTCGAGTTTATAATTATGCGTTCGTGTTATCTAGACAACTGAAGAACAGATTGGATGTATTCGATGGGACCCCAGGATCATTTTCCGTACGAATTTATTGAGCATGTGATCTTTTCCAAAGAGGATATCGATTCCCGGGTGAAGGAATTAGGCCGGAAGATCACAGATGAATACGTCGACTCAGAGAAACTGCTGCTGCTCGGACTGCTGCGCGGCAGTGTGGTCTTCATCACCGACCTGATGCGCGAGATCCGCCGCCCCATCACCATGGACTTCATGTCCATCTCGTCCTACAACAAATCCGAATCGAGCGGCTTCGTCCGTATAGACGCCGACCACAAGACCAACATCCGCGGCTGGGACGTGATCCTCATCGATGACATCGTCGATTCAGGCTACACCATCCGCACAGTGCGCAAGCTGCTGCTCGACCGCGAGCCGCGCAGCCTCAAAACCTGCGCCCTGCTCGACAAACCCGAACGTCACAAGGTGGACATCACCATCGATTACCTGGGTTTCAGCATCCCCGATTATTTCGTGGTCGGATACGGTCTGGATTACGACGAAAAAGGCCGCAACCTTCCCTACATCGCCTCGATCAAACTGCCAAAATAGAAGGAGAGTTCCATGCCGCTGGACATTGTGATTGGTGCGCAGTGGGGGGATGAAGGCAAGGGTAGGGTCGTTGACCTACTGGCCAAAGATTCGAACTTCGTCGCCCGCTACAATGGTGGTGACAACGCCGGCCACACCGTGACCGTGGGAGAAAAGATCTACAAGCTGCACGTCATCACCTCGGGCATCCTGCATCCGCATACCTGTGGGGTGATTGGCAACGGCATGGTGCTGAACCCGCAGACCTTGATTGAAGAAATGCGGGGGTTGAAGAACGCCGGGTTGGAGATTGATCCCGATCGCTTGTGGATCTCCGATGCCGCCCAATTGATCACCCCGGCGCATCGGCTGCTCGATAGCGCCCAGGACGCCGCCCTCGGTAATTCAAAAATTGGCACCACCGGCCGCGGCATCGGCCCGGCTTACGTGGACAAGGCCTCGCGGCGCGGCTTGCGGGCTGGCGAAGCGCTCGACGATTCGGCATTCAGTGAGCGGGTCGCGAAACACTTCGAAACCGCCAACCAGATGCTGGTGGATCTTTACCACCAGCCTGCCATGGACGTCGCACCGCTCATTCACGATTTTCTTGCCAGTACC
>CAYWCH010000158.1:0-6153 GCA_964456715.1 uncultured Anaerolinea sp.
CGTGCTGGCGGGGATGTGCATGACGTTCTTCTCGCGCCTTTTCAACAAACGAGCGACCCTGCTTGTATCGTCGCTGGTGCTGGTGATCTATACCGTGTTTGTGGGCGCCTCTCCTTCTGTGATCCGTGCGGCGCTGATGGCCATTTTGGCCTTCGGAGGCCAGCTCATCGGCCGTAAACGCGCCGGATTGAACGTGCTGGGTCTCACCGCCGGGGCAATGACCGCCGTCAATCCGTACCTGCTCTGGGACGCCAGTTTTCAACTGACCTTCGCGGCCACGCTCGGGCTGCTGCTTTTTGCCGATCCGATGAAGACCGGATTGCAAAACCGCCTGGAACGACGATTTTCAGAGGAGACGGCTGCCAAATTGACCGGCCCGATCTGTGAATATTTCCTCTACTCACTGGCCGCACAGGTGATGACACTGCCGGTGATCGCGCTCCAGTTCCAGCGCTTTTCGCTGACCACGCTGATCGCCAATCCACTGGTGCTGCCGGTGCAGTCTGCCGTCCTGGTCGGCGGGATGGCAGCCACGGGGGTGGGTATGCTCCTGCCCGGCCTTGGGCGGCTACTGGCGCTGCCCGTCTGGGTGCTGCTGGCCTGGAGCAATGAGGTGGTGGCGTGGGTCAACGGCTGGCATTGGGGGTCAATCGAGCTGACAAGAACGGTTTCCATTATTCTGGCGGTGGGGGTGGTGATCATGGTTCTACTATTCGCGCTTAAAGAGCAACTCACGAAATTTATCAAGAAGATCAACCGGCTGTCATTCGTTCTGGTTCTGCTGATCGTGGCAGTGGTGATCGGTTCGCTGCTGCTGCGTCTGCCCGATGGCGACCTTCATTTGACCTTGATCCGCGCGGAGGACGGAATGGCTGTGTTCTTGCGCGCCCCTGATGGCGCAACCTTATTGATCGACCCTTCGGGCAGCCCGAACCAACTGGCATCAGTGGTAAACCGGCAGATATCACCCTGGAATTTTCACGTGGACGCGGTGCTCCTCACCAACCGGGCAGCACTGGCTGGGTTGGAACAGCTAAACGACCGGCTTCCCCTCCGTCAGGCGATCCTGACATTGCCGGTGTATCGCGTCAGCGACGATCTCGAGCCCGTCACGCTGCCGGTTGGTGTGCCATCCAAACAACTGGGAGAAATCGAGATTGTTCAACTGGGTGACGGACTGACCGTCCTCCCCATCGCGGAGGACGGCGAACACACCGCCTTGTTGATCGTTTATGGCAACACGCGCGTCCTCATCCCCGGCGGGATCAAACCGGAGAAGCTGACCATTCTGCAACCCGAAGAGCTTGGCGCCCTGTCTGTGCTGATCCTCAATCGCGAGGACATCGCCAACCTTCCCGCCGGTATGTGGCAGAACTTCGGCGCGCCAATGATCTTATGGAACGACACAACCCTCTGCCCGGACCCTGATTGGATCGGACTTGACCAAACCCCAACCATCGAGATCATCTCCAATGGGACGGGTTACAGGGTCGAAACCCAATAAGAACCAATTTCATCAAAATCCTCGACGCTCGAAGGAATTCTTTAGCGATACCAAACCCCCGATTTTCGATTTTTCAAAACCCGGGGTTGTTCTACCCATTTCAATTCAGTTTTTGTTTTCTCGATACTTTGTTTGTGCTCTCAATCGGGCTGCGAGCTCATGTAATCGTCAATGATCTTTTCGTACATCAGATCGAGGGCCGGGTTCACGGAACGGCGGCCGGGATCTGCCATGTACCACGCGGCGATCTCGCGGGCTCCCTGCGCGAACGGGATCGTACAAACAAAATCGGGTACCAGGCGTTTGATCTTGCTGTTGTCGAAGATCACGCTATGCGATTTATCTCCCAGCAGCCCGGCGCCCCAGGCTTCATCGTACATGGCGATACGTTCCGAGGGGATGTGGATCAATTGAGGTTCCACTCCCACGGCATGCCCCATGATTTCGAAGATCTGATTCCAGGTGAGGGATTCATCCGAGGTGATCTGAAAGGTTTCGCCAATGGCGTGTGGGTTGCCCAGCAGACCAATGAATCCCTTGGCAAAGTCGCGATGATGAGTGAGAGTCCAGAGCGAGGTGCCATCGCCGTGGACGATGACCGGCCGGTGACGCAGCATGCGGTCCATCACCGTCCAGCCGCCTTCCATCGGCAGCAGGGTTTTGTCATAGGTGTGCGACGGCCGCACGATGGTGAGGGGAAAGTTCTTTTCGCGGTATTGCTGCATCAGACGTTCCTCGCAGGCGATCTTGTCGCGCGAATATTTCCAGAAGGGATTCTTCAATGGAGTCGATTCGGTGATCGGCAGGCTGGACAACGGTTTCTGATAGGCCGAGGCGGAACTGATGAATACATACTGGCCGGTGATCGATTCGAACAGTTTGATGTCTCTTTCGATCTGTTCCGGCAGGAAAGCGATCCAATCCGCCACCGCGTCGAAGGTGATGCCGCCCAGCGCCTTGACCACCGAGGAAGGGTCATTGATGTCCGCAGTCAGCACCTTCGCGGCGGCAGGCACAGGCCGGATCGATTGGCCGCGGGTCAGCAGATACAGCTCGATGCCGCGTTCCAGGGCCAGCTCGGAACAGGCCGAACTAATGATGCCGGTACCTCCGATAAATAGAACCTTCATGGTCGCCTCCGATCTCTTCTTGATCTTAGTTTACCTTCTTCCGGCTGGGGATACAAAGGAGAATTGGCATAATCAATGTACACTCTATTGAAAACCGATTTTTTACGCATATAATTGGGGATACACAGAAAGGAAGTGCAGAATGACCAATGGATTGACCCCCGATGATTTTAGCATGGATGAACTTCTACAGTTGAACCAACGCAACATTTCACCGGCCGAAATGAAGAAATATCAAGGGTATATGGCAGAGATTTTCACTGCTTTTGGTATGGACATCCAAACGCCATCCACTGAAGATACGCCGCGCCGCTTCCTGGAAGCACTTTACGAATCAACCAGCGGATACGATGGCGACCCCAAGCTCATCAAGGCTTTTCCCAAGGAATGCCGCGGCGAACCCGATTGCCGCTTAAGCCAGGTGATCGAAGGCCCGATCCATTTCCATGCGTTATGTGAGCATCACGTCTTTCCGTTCTACGGGGAAGCTTATGTGGGTTATGTGGCAGACGAGCGTATCCTCGGCATCTCCAAGCTCACCCGGCTGGTGCGGCTTTACACCAAACGTTTTGCCGTGCAGGAACGCATCGGCTACCAGATCGCCGACACGCTTGAGGCGTTGATGCAGCCGCACGGCGTGGCCGTGTTCATCCGTGCCAAACACATGTGTGTGGAAATGCGCGGTGTGCGCGAGATCTCACCTGCCACCCGCACCACCGTCTTCCGCGGGGTGTATGCCAATGACCCGGCGTTGCGGTCGGAATTTTTGAACGTCTGTGGATTGAACCGGGTAGCTGCCTAGGTAGTCAGAATAATGAATCATCCCCTGACTGAAATATGTCAGGGGATTTTTGTTGTCATTTTTTACATCCGCCACCGCATGCCTGGTTCCAGCGCCTGCCGTCGGCTTCCAGCAATTGGTCGCTCGCGGACGGCCCCCAGCCTCCGGATTCATAGAGGATCGGTTTTGGTACATCCGGGTTCTCCCACCCCTGCAGGATGGGATCGATCAATTGCCACGAAAGCTCGGTCTGGTCGGCGCGGGTAAAGAGTGAAGCGTCGCCCAGGGTCATGTCGAGCAGCAGACGCTCGTAGGCTTCGGGCAGCGAGTTTTCGCCGAACTCATCGCGGTAGTAAAAATCCATTGTCACCGGGCGGGTATCGGCGATGGAACCGGGTACCTTCGCTGCAAAGATCAAGTGGATACCCTCGTCTGGCTGCAGGCTTAGCGAGAGCAGATTGGATGAGGCAGTGAACTCCGATTGCATCGGGAAAATACGGTGCGGCACGTTTTTGAACTGAATGATGATCTCGCTGACCTTCTCGGCCATCTTTTTTCCTGAACGCAGGTAGAAGGGTACCCCCTGCCAGCGCCAGTTATCCACATAGAGGCGCATGGCCGCAAACGTTGGCATCCGCGAAGCCGGATCTACGTTGGCTTCGGTGGTATAGCCGCGATACTGACCCACCACAGTGTGTTTGTCTGCATCCGTGGCCTGGATGGGGCGGATGGCGCTGATGACTTTCATTTTTTCATCGCGCAGGGCGTCGGCCTTGTAGGAACTGGTCGGTTCCATGGCTACCAGGGTGAGCAATTGCAGTAGATGATTCTGGAACATATCGCGGATGACGCCGGCTTTATCGTAGTACTTGCCGCGGGTCTCCACACCGACTGTCTCAGCCACGGTAATCTGCACATTGTCGATGTAATTCCGATTCCACAGTGGTTCGAAGATGGCATTGGCAAAGCGCGCTACCAGGATGTTCTGGACGGTTTCCTTGCCCAGGTAGTGGTCGATGCGGAAGATCTGGTCCTCGCGCAGCACCTGGTGGATGGCTTCGTTCAGATTGCGAGCGGTTTCGAGGCTGGTGCCGAAGGGTTTTTCGATCACCACACGCCGCCAGCCGTTGTTTTCCTGCAATTGGCCGGTTTTGGCCAGCCCGGAAATGATCTCCAGGAAATATTCGGGTGGAGTGGCCAGGTAATAGACGCGGTTATCGGATTCGTCCGCGGTTTTATCCAATTGTGAGGCAATGGTCTGGAAGGTTGCTTCGTCGTTAAAGTTGCCGGAAAGGTAAGTCAGCGCCTGCGAAAACTTTGTCCAGGCCGCCTCGTCGACCGTCATGTGGTTCAGTTCAGTCAGCCCTTCGCGTGAAAGAGAACGAAAATCATCATTCGTCCATGGGCGGGTGGCCACCCCCAGGATATTAAGTTTGTCCGCAAGACGCCCCCTGGTAAATAGGTTGAAAAGCGCCGGCATTAATTTTCGGCGTGAAAGGTCACCGGAGGCACCGAAGATCACAAAAGTTGTTTTTCCGCTCATGGTTTATCCTTGTCTCTTATTCAGATGCAGACCAATGGGGAAAGTTACCTATGGATTGTGAAGGGCTGAACTATTCCGGCAAACCGGAACCTGTTATAGAATCATTAAAACACGTTTGTGGCTGCCAAGCTCGGCACATAACGCGTCAACCTGTTCGCGCGATTGAGCGAGGAATTCCACCGAAATCGAACGGTACTTCTTCTCTCCACTCAGATTGAATACGATGTTTTCTTCGAGCAGGTCTGGCACATGGCGGCGCACGATCTCGATGACAAATGGCTGGAAGTCGTCCTGGTTCTCACCGATGATCCTGAGTGGGAACACCAGCGGAAATTCAAGCTGCGGTTTGGCGGAGTCGTCCATATTCTGTCTCATTTGTCCCATTATACCCGGCCTTCGTGGAGGAAACGCAAATGCAAAAAAGGGAGATCGATCAGCAGGTGGAGCACGAAATTGCAGACCAGCCGCGCACGCTGAACGAGTTGATGCGTTACTACTCATCACCCGATGGCCGTGAACTGCTTGGACGTATTCCGCAGGGGGGAAGGGTGCTCTTCACGGGGATGGGAGCCTCGTTCCATGCAGCTATGATCGGGGCAGAATTCTGCCGTGCTGAAGAGGTGGATGGCTCTTGCGCACCTGCCAGCGAGGTGCTCGGATGGCCGATCGAGATTTTTAACCTGTATGACCGGGTGGTCTATCTTTCGCAGTCAGGGGCAAGCGGAGAAGTTTTGCCCTTGCTTGAAAAAGTGGACAAATCCAGGTTAATCTCGATCACAAACGATCTCGAAAGCCCACTGGGGAGATCCGCGGGTCTGACTTTGCCGCTCTGTGCCGGAGAGGAAAACTGGATCGCTTCGAAGACTTACCTGAACTCGCTGGCATTGCTCAGGTTGGTGACGGGTTGTCTGTTGTATGAACCGACAGACCTTGATTCAATTCTTGATGAGATCAAGAAAGCGCGTCAACGTTTGCAGGTCATTATCGAAGCCAGAGAATCGCTGTCACAACGATGGCTGAGCCTGGTCGGGGCAGGAGGCGGATTGATCAACCTGGGGAGCGACTTGCAGGCAGTCTCGGCCAGACAATCTGCGTTCATGCTGGCGGAATGGGCGAAAAGGCAGTCAGTTGCCTGTTCAATTGAAGAATTCCGGCATGGCTTGATTGAGATTGTTGATAGCAATACTACCGTGCT
>CAYWCH010000159.1:0-6149 GCA_964456715.1 uncultured Anaerolinea sp.
GGTATCAAGTTTGCGGCCGGTCTCTTCAGAGATGACCTGGGCGCCGGTCAGGATGGCAATATCCTGCAGCATGGCCTTGCGGCGATCGCCAAAGCCGGGGGCTTTGATGGCGAGCACGTTCAGCATGCCGCGCAGTTTGTTCAGCACGAGGGTGGCCAGGGCTTCAGCGTCGATGTCTTCAGCGATGATGACCAGGTCGCGTTTGCCGGTCTGGACAAGTTTCTCGAGAATGGGGACGATATCCTGGGCGGCGGAGATCTTCTTGTCGTAGATCAGGATGTAAGGATCGGGGATGACGGATTCCATCTTCTCGGTATCAGTGATGAAGTATGAGGAGATGTAACCGCGGTCAAACTGCATACCTTCGACGTACTCTTTTTCGAAGTCGAGACCTTTGGATTCTTCAACGGTGATGACGCCGTCTTTGCCAACTTTGTCCATGACTTCGGCGATCAATTGACCGATGGAGGCGTCCTGGGCGGAGGTGGTGGCCACGTTGGCAATGTCTTCGCGGGTGGAGATGGCGATGGCCTGTTTCTTGATGGCTTCAGAAATCTTCTGGGCTGCTGCTTCGATACCGTGCTTGATCAGCATGGGGTTGCCGCCGGCAGCGAGGGTCTTGAGACCTTCGTTGACGATGGAGTGGGCCAGCAGGGTGGAGGTGGTGGTGCCATCACCGGCGATATCGTTGGTTTTGGTGGCGGCTTCCTTGATCAACTGGGCACCCATGTTTTCATAGGGATCTTCCAACTCGATCTCTTTGGCAACGGTCACACCGTCGTGGGTGATGGTGGGGGATCCGAATTTGCGATCGATGGCCACATTCCGGCCTTTGGGGCCGAGGGTGGTGACCACTGAATTGGCTACAATGTCGATGCCGTTCTTAAGTTTGCGGCGGGCATCTTCGCCGAAGATGATTTGTTTTGCTGCCATATGAAAAATCTCCTTATCTGATATTTGCTTTACTTGGTGACGATAGCAAGGAGGTCGCTCTCGCGCAAAATGAGCAGTTTCTTGCCGTCAACTTTAATCTCAGTACCGCCGTATTTGGCGAACAAAACAGTGTCATTCACGGCAACATCCATGGGGATGCGTTCGCCGTCTTCATCGCGGTCGCCGGGACCAACGGAAAGAACAACACCCTTTTGAGGTTTTTCTTTGGCAGTTTCGGGCAAAACGATACCACCAGCGGTGACTTCGTTTTCCTCGAGTGGTTCAACAACCACGCGGCTTCCAAGGGGTTTCAAATTCATTGCCATATTTCATCCTCCTGCATCGAGATTGAACTTTAGATGTGTTAGCACTCTCAAACTACGAGTGCTAAAGTCGACCTTATAATAATCGGCTTTTAAACCATAGTCAAGAGATTAATTCAGGTTCTTATAAAACTCTGATATTTTTATGGGGTGAGGGTTATTTCGGGAGTGGTAAACGGCGTTTCTTCCGGGGGAACTGTGCCTGTTTTCTGGATGGTCGCAGTGGGTTCGACGAAGGTACTGCAGACGTCGCGTCCTTCATTAACATTGATCATAATATCAGGATCGTTCTTAAAACCCGCCTCGATCTCGTCAAAGACCTTCAGCGCTTCATCGCATTGGCCGAAAACGGCCAGATCGTTGCCATATGTGACGTAATACCAGACCGAGGTGGGTGAGAGCGGCTGCCCGGTGATGGGATAATCGGGGATGTAGTTGGGGTCGCAGTCTTCGCCACCGTTGCGGACAAAACAGCTCTCTGCTGCGGTACAGCCGCGCACATAACACTTGAGTGCCGGGATGGCTCCCTCATAATTGCGCGATTTGTAATAGACGATGCCGAGTTGGCCGTACACGGTCGGGTCGGAAGGGTTGAATTGTACGGCTTTAACCATGTTGCGGCCGGCAGCAAAGAACTCACCCATCTGAACGTAGGTGTTCGCGATCGAGATCAATGGAGTCGGGTCTTTAACGCCCTGCTGCTCGTTGATCTGAACTGCCTTTGCAAAAGCTTCCAGGGCAAGGTTGTAATAATTAATCTGCACCAATCCGCTGCTTTTGGTTGCCAGGGTCCTATAACACGCACCAATCTTCATATAAAGCAGGTTCATATTGGGAGTGATGGCAATGGCTTTTTGGTAATAATCGATGGCTTGCTTGTAATTCCCAAGCGATTCCTGAACGTAACCGGCGATGCGATAAACGTCCATCTGCTCGGAGCCGACTTCCAACACCTGGTTGATATATTCCTCAGCCTGAGACCATTTCTGCTGATCGACAAGGATCTCGGCATAATACGCCTTGGCGAGATCATTGGTGCTATCTAATTGCAGTGCTTGAACGGCTTCCTGCTCGCCGTCATTCAGGTAACTTTGCCAGCCGTCGCCTGCGATGGCTGCAGTCGCGTACCAGTCGTCAATCAATGCTTTGACGGCGTGCAGCATACTGTCTTCAGAGTTAACTGCGAGGCCTTTTTCAATGGTTGCGAAGGCTTCATTCAATCTGTCCCTTTTTGCGGAGTCCGTGGTCAGTTGTGTGGTCGAATAAACCTGGATACGCGCCAACTCCGCATACAGTGATGTATCCCTGGGGTTGACCATCAAGGCGTTTTTATAGGCTTCGATGGCTTTGTTGAGGTTGCCGCCGGTGAAATGTGTTTCACCTTCAAGTGTGTATGAATCAAGCGTGCGCGTGGGGGTGGCGGTGGGTGAGAAGAAGGGTTTGATCTGACCCATCGTGATGCTCTTGTTAACAAATCCCAACGCCAGAAGGATCACCAAACCGATGAAGATCCTGATCGGGTTGGTGCTTTTGCGTTTTTTACTGAAGAGGTGTTTCTTGTCGTTTAAGTCGATCATTCGGTTTTGCGTCGTTCCAAAAATCAGGGCGTCGGCGTGGGAGTTGGCGTGGGGGTTTCGGTGCCTTCAAGTTCAGGCGTGGCGGTGGCTCCAAGGGGATATGGACCAGATGTGGGTGTCGGCACGTCGGTGGCACCCTGGGTTGACAACAAAGCGCACATGTTGATCATTTCCTGCGCGTTATATACCGCAACTTCATCGTCACGCAGACTGGTGGCCACGATCTGGGCAATCTGCAGGGCGGTGCTGCATTGTCCGATCTTGGCCAGGGCCAGACCGTAGGTGTAATAATACTGGCCGGCGTAACCACCGGCGATGGGCAGCCCGTTGACCACATCGCCACCCGAGGTTGTGCCCCCCTGAATGGCCATCCGCAAAGCATCTGCGGCTGCCTGGTATTGTCCATTTCTCCAGTAGGTCAATCCCAGGTTGCCATAAAGGTATGGATTGGTTGGGTCGTCCTGAAGCGCAGCCTCAGCGTACTGGACTGCCTTGGTGTAATCACCGTTGATCAGATAAGTTTTAGATATGAGGGTCTCAGGTTGGGAATCTTTGGGGTTTAAAGCATTGGCTTTGGTGAATTCTGTAATGGCTTTTGAGTATTCCTGGATGGCAGAATAATTCCTACCCAGGGCAAGATGCAAATAGGCAATGTTGGGATTTATGGCGATGGCTGCTTCGAATTCGGTGATCGCATCTTCATAGTTGCCGGTGTATTCCAGAACGATTCCACGGGCGCGGTGGGTCTCGAGTGTACCGGGTGCCAGTTCCATGGCTTTTTTGGATAGGTCGATGGCATTTTGACTGGTCTCAAGTTGACCCTGACCAGCTTGCACCATTAACACATATAACTCTGATAGGTACGCATACGCAGCCGCATTGGTTGGATTTGACGTAATTGCGTCTTTTAAAGAGCCTTCACCGTTGATATAGTCACCGGCGAGACCCATCGCCCATCCGCGCAAGGCCATGGCCTGATCGTTATCGGGGTTCAGCAGCATCGCGTATTCGGCATTCTTGATGGCTTCATCGTATGTACCGGTATAGATGTAGAGCTTTGAAAGGGCGGTATAGTTCGAGGGATTTTTTGGATCAACTTCGATGGCCTGTTTATACGCCGCGATTGCCATCGTCAGACGGCCTTCGCTGACCAATTGCTCTGCATCGGTGATGTAAGATTCTGGAGGGCGGGTGGGGGTGGAGGTCGCCACAAACGGATTGGGGATATTGGGCACCCAGTATTTATCTGCGTAGATAACACCCGCGATGATGAGCAATAGCAACACCACGCGGAACGGGTTCATCCGCTGTCGTTTATGCGACATGTTCCATTTGCTGCCTTTGATATACATTTAAACCATCATACCAATGCCCCGATAGGTCGTCAAGGTGAGTTGGTTTTCACCTGTGCGGTTTTTACCTTGCCTAAAGGTTGGGTTTTCGCTAGAATACATTTATGCGTTTCGATGTATTTTCACTCTTTCCTCAGGTCTTTGAACCCTACCTGCAAGCCAGCATTCTGCAAAAGGCTCAAGCCAACCGCCTGATCGAGATTGACATCCATAATATCCGTGATTGGGCTACCGACAAGCATCATGTCACCGACGATACACCCTATGGCGGCGGCGGTGGCATGGTGATGAAGGCGGCGCCGATCTTCGATGCTGTCGAGGCTGTGCTCGGCAACCCGCTGCCCTGCCCGCTGATCATGATGACGCCGCAGGGACGCCCGTTCACAGTGGCGGTCGCCAGGGAACTGGCTGCCCTGCCGCACATCGCTCTGCTCTGCGGACGATACGAGGGGTTCGATGAACGAGTGCGAGAACACCTGGTGACGGACCAAATCTCGATTGGCGATTTTGTGCTCACCGGTGGTGAACTACCCGCGCTGATGATCATAGATGCCGTTTCGCGTTTCATCCCAGGGGTACTGGGTGATCCGAGCGGGGCGGATGACGACTCGTTCGCCTCGGGGTTGTTGGAATACCCGCAATACACCAAACCCGAAAATTTCAGGGGTTGGAAGGTTCCCGATGTGCTTCTTTCTGGGAATCACGCCGAGATCAACAAGTGGCGGAAGGAACAGGCGTTGGAAAAGACCAAAAAGAACCGGCCTGATTTACTTGGAAGCTAGCGCTGTCACTGATATGCTCTAGAATAAAGATAAATAAACTTAATTAGGAGAATATAATGGGAAAAACCAAGTTCCCCTGGGGGCGTACCTTCCTTGTTGGTTTTGGCTTTTTCGGAATCAGCATACTTTGGCCAATCTTCAATCAATGGGTTCCTCTGATCCTGCAATTTGGAAATCCCGAATTCCAAACAACGGTCACCAACTTTGTTGGTTTCGGTGTAGGGCCAGCCCTGGCCATGTTCATCATGACCTGGGATAACATCGTCAATATTTTTGTCCAGCCGTGGGTGGGTAATCGCAGTGATCACACCTGGAATCGCTTTGGCAGGCGGAAACCCTGGATCTTGCTTGGGTTGCCGATCGCGCTGGTTGGTTTCATTTCCATCCCTTTGGCAAAAACGGTCATTGCCGTGGCTGTCTTTATTCTCGTTACGAATTTTGGTATGGCGCTCTTTCGGTCTCCGGTCGTTGCCTGGTTGGGTGATCTTTTCAAACCCCAGGAACGGAGTAAAGCCAATGGCGTCATCAACCTTATGGGTGGCGCAGCCGGCGTTCTTGCTTACGTACTGGGCGGCATGATCTTCGATACTTTTGGACGGATGGGCCCATTCATTGCCGGAGCTATTGCCATGACAGTTGCTCTGGCTGTAGTGATCGCTTTTGTGAAAGAACCAAAAGAACGGATGTCGGGTTCTGAAGATGGCAACAGCGCCAATGAAAGCGTAAAAGGGCTTATCCCCAACCTTAAGGTGGTATTCTCAAACAAGGACAAGTCCATTCTGTTCATTTTGCTCTCGATCTTCTTCTGGTTCACCGGTTTTAATGCCATCGAGACCGGCCTTTCATCTTTCGCAGTCTTCAGCTTAAATATCAAACCGGGAACGGCATCGATCGTGGCTTCAGTAGCCAACCTCTCTTTCCTGGCATTTTGCATTCCATCAGGGTTCATCGCCGGTAAGATCGGCCGCAGAAAAACCATTATTTATGGTCTGTTGGGTTTGCTACCGGTTTTCATCACCAGTTTCTTTATTGTGAGCAACCTTGTTTCATTTGTCATTGTTCTTGTGCTGGTTGGATTCTTCTGGTCCTGGGTAAATGTGAACAGTCTCCCGCTCGTGTATGACCTGGGAAATGAGGGGAAGATCGGCGCGTATACGGGTCTTTACTACTTCTTCTCACAGA
>CAYWCH010000160.1:0-799 GCA_964456715.1 uncultured Anaerolinea sp.
GTTCTTGTAGCAGTTCCAGCGATAATCGCTGCCGGTCTGACCCAGCGCGTCCATCAACCCGCGGCGGGAACGGTCGCTGAAGCCTCCGCTCAAATTGCCCGCCGAGGCGGCCAGGATTGTTGAGATCTGCTTGTAGAAATCACCGACTTCGGCATGAATTTTTGTAGAGGAGGATTTCTCTTGAGCAATCAGATCGCGCAGGAAGACAACGAAACGGCGCAGGTAGGCCAGCGTTACCACCGAAAGTCCTTTGCCCACCAGGGCGTTGTTGGCGTCGTTCCATTCCGGGCGCTGGGTATTCATCCAGATACCGCCCTCGGGGACGAAGTTGACCAGTTTGGCCAACAACAAGGTCAGCAGTTTTTCGGTCAGATTACTGTAGATCAGATTCCCGTCCGTGCCGTGGAGGAGTTTGGCAGTGTTGCCGTTTTTGCCCACCCTGGCTTTGATGTCCTTGTCCAGGTCGCGGTCGAAGGCGATCGAATTGTAGGGATCTTTGAGGATGTCCGCGTAGGGTTTGATGCGGTAGGGCACATCCGCGTAGCTGAAGGCTGGCTGGTTCAATTGTGCTTCCAGTTGGCCGGGGTGGAGCTTGCGGCTGATCTCCATCAGCTTGAGCAAATAGATGATCTGATGATCACTCCAATAGCCGATGTTCGCCCAGGGGTTGCCCGGTTCGGGCACCTCCCAATCGATACCGCTGCGGGTGATGCGGTAGGGATTGTAGCCGTCGGCGGTGGTGGCGTTGAGGAAGGCGGCGATCATGTTGCCGGTGTATTCGGGGTAGGAATAGGCCAGC
>CAYWCH010000160.1:809-3129 GCA_964456715.1 uncultured Anaerolinea sp.
TCCCAGTTTTGGAAGATATCGCGCCAGTTGCCCTCGTAGTCCAGTTGCTGTGAACCATCCTTCTTCTTGATGTTGATCGAGAAGCGGTTCCACGGCCGGCTCGGATCGCCATGACGGCGCGAGAACGAAAGCGGCAGATAGCTGTCCGCCAGTCGTACCAGTTCCGGTGTACCGTTGGCGGCTGCCTTTGCCCGCAGTTCCGGCAACGGCAGTTCTTCCGGCAGAGCAGTAAAGAAGTTCTGCTGCTCCGTGACCAGCTTGCGGTCAAGGACAGCCACGTAGTTTTCGAAATCGGCTTTGCTCACCCGGTACTGGCCGGGGAAGTAACCGCCGCGCATTTCGTTAAACATCACATTGGCGAAATGATGCGAGGCCAACGTCTGGCGCGAAGTCACCTGCAAGCCGTCCGCCGCGGCCACGATCCGTTCCAAACTGGACGTGTTGGCAGCCAGGTCTTCTTCCAATGCGCCAAGGATACTTTTACGGTCGCCATTCAGGAAAGCTTCCAATTCGATGACGACTGCCGCGTCCTGGTCCACATCGGCAACGATGTGCCATGAGCGTTCTGTTCCTGCGTTCAGGTCGAAAGATGCGTGGCAGAAGTACGCGCCGCGCTGTCCACGGATCTCGTGCTCGCTCACCACGCCCAGACCGCCACGGAAGGCGTCCAGTTGGGCAGAAGAAAGAAAGGCTGCGTCGGTGTCCAACCCCACCTGCCAGGCGACCGTGGCCAGCAGCGATTCGCTGGGTTCGGCCAGGTCGGTCATGGTCGAGTTGAGGGTGAACAGGCCGGCGCCGCTGGGGCGCAGTTCGCTGCGTTTGTAGGCATCCAGCAGCGGACCAAAGATCAACTGCGACTGCTCGGAGGTATGTGCCGGCATTAAATTCTGCAACCCATCCAGCAGTTCAATACTGCAAGGGGTGGAACCGGTGTTGCCGAGCCACGAAGTCTTGACGAAGCCGAAGCGGTCTCCGCTGTGCCAGGCGTAGCGAAAGTTGAGTTCCAGGTCGCGATTGATCTCTTCAAAGATCAACACGTTGCCCGGGATGTTTTTGTAGAGGTTGCGCTCCGTGGCATAGATCCCCTCCTGCCGTACCGAGAAGGGCTCCCACAATGAGGTCGTCCCGCCGCGCGTGACAAGGAAGAGGCTTTTAGCGCCGGTGTTCTCGCTGTTCTCGGTCAGTTTTTCCACCGTGTAATACGGGAAGAGCGCGTGGTTGGCGTTGATGCGGCCTGCCGAAAGCCCGCCGGTGGAGGAGATGAACATCCAGTGGTTGGAGCTGCTGACCACGCTCATGAAGAATGGTTCCATCGCGTCGTAGTTGGTGATCTTATAAAACTCTTCACCGAACATGCGGATGTTCTCGCCGCTGACGGTCTTTTTATTGTTCAATCGGGGAGTCTTGCCAACGAAGATCGGGGAAACGGGTGAATTCTTCATACTTCCTCATTAAATTGAAATAAGCGCAGCTTCATCTATTCTACTGCATTGGAGAAAATCGCCCACATGATTTTTATTGAAGAACAGCAGTGGTTTACTTTAAAATGGATTAAAGGATGGCCAATTTGCTCAGCAGCCAGGCTGCCAGGCCGATGATCAACGCCATCGCGATGCCGATGGGCAGGGTATAACGCAGCACTTCGCCTTCGCGCCCCTTCAACTCATTGGTGCTGGTGCCCACCGCCAGCTTGGCTGGGGCGATCATGCTGCCCATGGCGCCGCCGGTGGTTTGCGCGGCCAGCAGCACGATGGGGCTGCTCTTGATGATTTCGGCCACTTCTTTTTGCAGCAGACCGAAGAGCACGTTGGAATTGGTGTTGCTGCCGGTGACGAAGGCTCCGACCATGCCCACGATGGGCGTGAAGAGAGGATAGACGCTGCCGGCCAGGTTGCTTAGTCCGCGGGCCAGGGCGATGGTCATGCCGGTGTGCTCCATAATGGTCGAGAGACCAATCATAAAGAGCGTCCCCAGGCTGGCAGGGGTGGCACCCTTGATGGTGCCTTTGAGTGCTTCACTGAATTTTAACCTGGTTAACCCGGGGATGAAGCGGAATGCAACCACTGACGCCAGCACGCTCACAAGGAGCATGGTGCCGGAGTGGAGCAGGTAGCGCAGGTTGTAGCCGGGACCCGCCGCGATGGTCAGACCGTTGCCGCTGATCGTTTGCGGGAACTGCAGCGTCCAGGCGAACCCCCTCAGGAATTCATTCAGTGGTTTGACGGTGCTCACCAGGAAGATCAAAAAGATCATGAAACCATAGGCGAATAATCCCCCGGTCAGCGCCGGCGATTTACTGATCTTTTTGATCTTCCTGGTG
>CAYWCH010000160.1:3139-6120 GCA_964456715.1 uncultured Anaerolinea sp.
TGCGCTCGGTCCGCCAGCCCTTGGGGCGCGGACACAACACCACGCCGAGGAGGATACCCGTCACCGCGCCGAGGAAGGCGCTAATGCTGAGCAGCCCGAAATAGCCGGCCAGGAACTGCACCGCGGCGATGGCCGTGCCTGTGATCAGAACCCGCCACCAGTATTTCTTCTCGCCCAATAGCAGCATCACCGCCAGCCCGCTGAGCAGCACGGTCAGGCCGAGCAAAAGCGCGCTCGTGGGGAACATGTCGGCGGTGGAGATCTTGACGATCTCGCTCATAGTATTGAATGGCAGCGCCATGAGGCCCAGGCTCACCGCCCAGGTATGACCAATGGCAGTGGCAGCTACGGCAATGATGGGTGGAACGCCCAGCACCATCAGCATCGGCGAGACGATGGCGATCGGCATACCGAACCCGGTCAGTGTATCGATCAGTGCCGAGAGTACCCATGCCTGGATCAGCGCCAGCCAGGCTTTATCGGGGATCAACTCCTGCAGCGCGCCGGCGATGGCGCGGATGCCGCCCACCTGGTCCACCAGTTTGTAGAGCAGCAGCGCCGGCCACAGGATGAGAAGCACGTTGAGCGCGAGCAGCAGCGCCTTGCCCTGTGATACCCAGAACACCTGCCAGTTCATGCCGAACAGGAAGAACGCGACGACCGCGCCGGCGATCCAGCCGACCAGACCGGCCAGCACGCTTCCCTTGCGGAAAACCGTCATCGTGATCAGAACGAGCAGAATGGGGATGGTTGCGTAAATGGCTTCCATTGCGCGTGAATCATACCAGAAATATTGGCAGGAAATTAAGGTTAGTCCACTAATGACACAAATTTCCACGAAAATTAAATTTTTTGTAAATCAGCCTCATTCAGTAGAACAAGCAATATTCTTGGGTATTAATTTTGTGGAATTAGTGAAATTAGTGGATGATCTATTGTACGATCTCGAGCGCTGCCAATGACGCGATTAACCGTTTCAGCCCAACGCTGGAGAATTGAACAACTACAATTTCGCCATCAACACTATCCGCTTTGCTCTCCAGGACGATGCCTTCACCCCAGTTGGCGTTGCGTACGCGCATACCGGCTTTGTAAATTGTCTGTTCCGGCATCGCTGGTTCTGCGGACGTACGGCGCCCCGCGCTTGTTGAGGGCCGGTTCCAACTGAAGTCGCTCTGATAGGTCTCGCGGCGCGAACGGCTGCGCTGACCCTGGTGAAATACCAGTTTATCGTCGAGGTCTTCCAAAAAGCGTGAAGGCTCGTTGTAATCGTAATCGCCGAAGGTACTGCGCCGTTCAGCCCGGATGATGTAGAGCTGGTCCTTGGCGCGAGTGAGGCCCACGTAGAACAGACGGCGCTCCTCGGCCATCTCCTCGGGGTCGTCGCGGCTGCGGCTGTGCGGCAGGATTCCCTCGTCAAGCCCGATGATGAACACCTGCCTGAACTCCAGCCCCTTGGCAGCGTGCAGTGTGAGCAGTGTCACCCAGCCGGTATGGTCCTGCTCGCTGCTATCGGGCAGCGTGTCCTGGTCGGAGACCAACGCCAGGTTCTGCAGGAACTCGGTCAGGCCGCGGTCCTGGAAGTCATAGGCCAGGCGGCGCAGCTCCTGCACGTTCTCCCAGCGGTCGGTGCCCTCGTCGGATTGGTCGTTGATGTAGCTCTCATACCCGATATCGCTGAGGATGCGGTCGAACAGCGCGATGATGGAAACCTGCGACTTGGCGGCGTTCCACTCGCTCAGCAGCCCACCGAAATCGGCCAGTAGCGCGGCGGAGCGCCCCATCTGCGGCCAGTAGGTAGACTTGTCGCCGTTGCGGCCCAGGTCGAGCAGCACCTCACCGGCGCTGATGCCCGCCTGGAAGGCGGCGGTCTGCAATGCCAGCATCGTCTTGTCGCCAATACCCCTGGGGGGCACGCCGATGACGCGCAGCAGGCTCACCTCGTCCGCCGGGTTCTCCACCAGGCGCAGGAAGGCGATCACGTCCTTCACCTCGCGCCGGCCGTAGAACCGCAGCGCCCCCACCAGCCGGTAGGGCAGCCCGGCATGCATGAACGCTTCTTCCACCAGGCGTGATTGGGCGTTGGTGCGGTACATCACAGCAAATCGCTGGCTTTGGCGTTCTTCTTCCCCAGGTACTGGGCGATCATGTCCACCACGTAAGCAGCCTCGGCGTGATCATCGACGGCGGTGAACAGGTTGATCTTGTTGCCGGCGCCGCGCTCAGAGAACAGGTGCTTGGGGGTGCGGTTGCGGTTCTGATCGATGACGCCGCGGGCGGCATCGAGGATGTTCTGGGTGGAGCGGTAGTTCTGCTCGAGCAAAATCTTCTCGCAGCCCGGGAAGTCCTTCTCGAAGCGCAGCACGTTGCGGTAATCGGCGCCGCGCCAGCGGTAGATGGACTGGTCCTCGTCGCCAACGACGAAGATATTTTTATGATATGAGGAAAGGTGCTTCAGGAGCTCGTACTGGGCCAGGTTCGTGTCCTGGAACTCGTCCACCAGCACGTGTTTGAAGCGCTGGGCGTATTTCTCACGCACGGAAGGGTTTTCCTGCAGCATGCGCGCGCCGTAGAAGAGCAGGTCGTCGAAATCCACGGCGTTGTTCACCTGCAGCAGCTCCTGGTAGCGCGTGTAGACGCGGCTCACCACCTCTTCGCGGTACGAGCGCGCCGGCATCTCCTTGGGAGTCAACAGGTCGTTCTTGGCCGAGGAGATCGCCGCCAGCACGGAGGCGGGGCGGTGCGCCTTCTCGTCGATCTTGAACTCGCGCATGGCACGCTTGACCAGCGCCTGCTGGTCGTTCTCATCGAAAATGACGAAGTTGGATTTGAAGGGCAGCAAAGCGGCTTCGCGCCGCAGCAGGCGCGCGCACATGGCGTGGAACGTGCCCAGCCACAATCCCTCGAGGCTGCGCTGCACCAGGTTCACCACCCGGTTTTCCATCTCGCGCGCGGCCTTGTTGGTGAACGTGACCGCGATG
>CAYWCH010000161.1:0-3557 GCA_964456715.1 uncultured Anaerolinea sp.
GTGTTCCCCTGTTGATTGATGTTCGCTGGCTTGATGATGGCCGGTATGTTGTTTCAACAAAGTCAGGTACTGCGAACTCACTTTTGATGGGGACAACCACCGGAGTATTGAGTGTGATTTACAACGATCCGGGGTCGGTTGATAATCTGACGTTGAACTTTGATGTAAATCGCTAGTTTGTTTGTCACCTAATGAGAAAGGATGCATCAAAGGATGTGTCCTTTTTTATTCGGCCTTTATAGGTCTGAATTACTGGGATATAATGCGGACAATTTATCGTCTTAATAAAGAAGTGGAATGGAAATATGAAAGTTCGTAAGAATGCTTTACCTCTGATAACTCTTCTTTTTCTGATGGTGATTCTGCTGGCAGCCTGCCAACCATCATCGGCTGGAACGGGGAATTCGCTCGACCAATCGGTGGCAAAAACCATGGCGGCCATGCCCACTTTGACGCCTTTACCTACGCTCACTTCATCGGCAGCCACCCCAACTGCAACTCCGATCAAGTATGGGCCATCCAATTTTCCGGCAGATGTAAATCCGCTGACCGGGTTAAAAGTAGCCGATCCATCCATCATGAACCGGCGTCCGGTCATGATCAAGGTATCCAACTTCCCCCGCGAAGGGCGGCCCCACGCGGGACTGTCGAAGGCGGATATTGTTTTCGATTATTCAGTGGGCGAGGGTGGAGATCGTTACCTGGCGGTATATTACAGCCAGGATTCCGATAACGTTGGCCCTGTTCGATCGGGACGTCTGGTAGATCGCTGGCTGGTCAGTATGTACCAGGGCATTTTGGGCATGAAACTGGCTTATATCGATGTTCTAAACAAGATTAATGAGGAACTAGGTTACGCCAGAGTGATCAATGCCTCTTACAAGTCCTGTCCCGCCATTTGCCAGTTTGACTACACCCCGTCCGCCATCAGTTGGTTCGCGAACTCGGCTGAAATGACGAATTATTACATGAAGGAGTCCGGTGAAACTGATTTCAAACCCAGCCTGGATGGAATGACATTCAATTCCATCCCTCCGTCAGGTGGTGTGGATGGGCATGAGCTCACAATGCATTTTGGTTATGCTAATGAAGGGCAATGGATCTATGATTCAGCTACAAATAAGTATTTCCGGTGGATCGAAAATATTCTCGACCCGAAAACGGAAGCATACAATATGATCCCATTGGTGGATCGCAATACGAATGAGCAATTGGCTTTCTCGAATGTGATCGTAATGTTTGCTCAATATGAGACGCTTACCCCATTGGATACCATCCATGAGATTCATTTGGAAGGTGCATCCGGGGAAATGATGCTTTTCAGGAATGGTCAAATGTACGAGGGTACCTGGAAATCGCTTCGTCCGGATATTCCTTTTCAGTTCTTCGATCAAAGTGGCAACCATCTTGACCTGCAGCCCGGTACCACCTGGATCGATATTACCGGCTACTACTCCAGCGTGGATGAGATCTCGCCGGGAGTGTGGTACGTTTCATTTGCCAAACCGTAACTATACAAATCGCGATTTGAATGGAAGGCTCTTCAGCAGTGAATGGGGAGCCTTTCTCCATAATTTTCCATCCTTTGTTTGTTATAATTCGCAACTGAAATTGCGATTGCTTGACACAGGAGTTTCAATGAAAATGAAAAAACAGGCCGTGGTAATCACTGCCATCCTTCTTACCATCAGTATCATTTTAAGTGCCTGCCAGCCTCTCACTGAAGCAGATGTACAGGGTACCATGCAAGCTGCGGTCAACCATACCATGACTGCCATGCCAACACTGACCACGATTCCCACGTTGACATCCACACCAGTGCCTACAGCCACCGTCACTCCGAACCCGGTTTCGTATGGGCCGGACAACTTTCCGGATAATGTGAACCCGTTGACGGGATTGACCGTATCAGACCCTTCCATTCTGGATCGCCGTCCGGTAATGGTCAAAGTCTCCAACTTCCCGCGTGAAGGGCGGCCTCATGCCGGACTTTCTCAAGCGGACATCGTCTTCGATTATTCCACCGGTGAAGGCGCCAACCGTTTCCTGGCACTTTATTACGGACAGGATTCGACGCAGGTGGGTCCCGTTCGATCGGGTCGTTTCATCGACGCGGATCTGGTAAGTATGTATCAGGGAATCCTCGGGTTAATGTATGCCTGGAAGCCCGAGATGGACTATATCTATAACATGCTTGGTTTCAGTCGTGTTTTGAATGGTTCGGAATACACTTGCCCGTCGATCTGCAACAAGGACCTGGGAATCTCAGAGATCAGTTGGTTTGCCAATACCGCCGAAATGACGATACGCTATGAGAAGAATGAAAGCGCGTTGAAAACGAAACCCGATATAAATGGGATGGCTTTCGCCACCATTCCTCCCGAAGGGGGAACGCCTGGTACCGATTTCACAATGCATTTTGGCTTGATGAATGAAAGCCAGTGGAAATATGATCCTGCTTCAAGGAAATACCTGGCCTGGATCGATAACAAACTCGATGAAAACAACTACACCATGATCCCCTGGGTGGATCGCAATAATAATCAACAGCTTGCGTTCTCGAATGTGATTGTTGTCTTTGCCAACTATGAGACAGTTTACAGTGGTGACACTGCGCATAAGGTTTCATTGATCGGTTATGGCGGAAAAATGCTGCTCTTCCGGGATGGCCAGATTTATGAAGGGACATGGAAGGGATACAGCGGGGTGGCTCCACTTCAATTCCTCGATGCCAATAAGAACGTCATGCAGCTTCAACCCGGTAATAGCTGGATATGCGTTGTTGGCAACGCTTCGCCGGTGAGCAATGATTCAACCGGTGTTTGGAAAGTGGTATTCGGAAAACCATAAAGTTCAGAATCCCCGGAGCGATCCGGGGATTCTTTTTTAAGGGGATCAAAATGCAAATCGCACGCCGGAAGGCGTGCGATTTGCAGAAAGAAGAAGGGAAACGCATCAGGCTGGCTGCGTTTTGCTTTTTTGCGTGCATTGTGCGCATTCCGGCTCAAGGTTGCTTTCAGGCAACTTGTAGATGGATATGAGCGGATGCTGATCCGCATCGATGGGTTGGTTCCCCTCAGGGAAATCACCAAATGGGTCACGACGCAGGGTTTCCTCGATCTCGAGGATACGATCCCAGACAACAATTGAATTGATCAAATTTGATTCAAACATTTTCTCCTCTTTTCTGCAACCGGTTGCAATCTCGATCAAAAAAAATTTGGCTTGATTATGCCGATTTACGGACCACCAGTTCGACTGGAATGGTCACATTGGTAACGACACCAGATTGGATGAATTGCACCAGGTTCTGTGCCAGTAATCTGCCTGTCATGGGGATATTCTGACGGATGGTCGTCAGGGGCAGGTTGTTCAGGGCTGCGATCGACAGATCGTCGTACCCGACCACAGCGATATCTTCTGGAACGCGTTTCCCTTTCGATTGGATGACATTAATGGCACCAATCGCCATCAAGTCACTGTTGACAAATACCGCGTCCAGGTCAGGTGCCTGCTGCAATAATTGCTCCATGGCGGTGCTGCCGGATGAAAGAGAA
>CAYWCH010000161.1:3567-6024 GCA_964456715.1 uncultured Anaerolinea sp.
ACCCAGTGTACCGTTGCTGGACCTCGCGTTCATCATCCTCGCCGCCGAGAAAGGCGATCTTTTGCCTTCCAACTTGAATCAGATGCCTGGTTGCCAGCAAACCACCGTTGATATTGTCTCCGGTGACCGATGGATAACAATATTTCGGTTCCGGAACGCCCCAAACGATGAAAGGAGCTTCCATTTCGTAAAGTGCCTTGATATGGTACTCTTTACGGCTCGAGGTCATCAGGATAAAGCCATCCACTTTTCCGCTGTCAAGGTACTGATGTGCCCAGGTGGTATCGTGCGGGTCCACATGCGCGACTAAAAAATCGTATCCGAGTGAGTGCAGGCCGCTGGTGATGCCTCCCATGATCTCCAATCCGAACAGGTCTTCCATGGAAAAACACTCGTTGTGCGAGTGAGTGACATAGGCGATGGTGCGGCTATGGCCCAGGCTCAAACTTCGCGCGGTTGCCTTGAAGCAGAAATTGTTTTCCTTGGCAATGGCCTTGATCTGCTCACGAGTCTCTTCTTTGATGAGCGGACTGTCGTTCAGAGCTCGCGACACAGTTGACTTGGACACATTTGCCAACTTCGCGATATCTTCTATTGTCTGAACAGTCTTTTTACCCATCAAAATGTCCTTAATTCTGCAACCGGTTGCATTTTAGCACGATTAAATTCGAAAGTCAAGGGGGTGAAATGGACGAAAATTGAAAATGAGAGAAATTTAATAATTTTCTGCGATCACGGCAAATTCAGAAGCGGAATCGTCGTAGGGATCTCCGGCAACATTCATGAACAACCCGGTGATTTTCAAGCCGCAGGCATTGAATTCCGCTGCCAATGAGTCAGGGCTGAAGTATTGCAGCCAGTTGTAAATCGTATGCTCACGGTTTGCCTCAACAACGGTGTTCTTGTCGAGGATGACCTTTTCAACGTCATACTTGAAAGTGTTCAGGAAGACATATTGCGGCGCAGCGGACCAAAAACCGTCGTGGGGTGAGAATTCAAGCGAGCTTGATTCCTGACGTTCTGCATACCCCGGCAGTGCGCAAACATCCAACAGGAGATGACCACCGGGTTTTAAATGGCGGCTGAATTTCTGCAGTAAAAGCGCGCGGTTCTCCGGGCTGATAGCGCAAAGGTCGCAGAAGATCATCATGATCAAATCGAATTGCTCTTCAGGCTCATACTGCAAGTAATCCTGGTAAACATACTTGATATCCACCTTCGCTTTTTGTGCTTGATCCCTGGCATAATCGATCGAGCGCCTGGAAAAATCGATACCTGTGACAGAGGCACCATGCTGGGCCAGTGGCAAAGAGTACAATCCCGGCCCACAACCGAAATCAGCGATCCGGGTCTCTGCCGATACTCCAAAACGCTGCTTGATCCATTCGATGGAGCGACGGATGAATTTACTGTTGCGCGAAGATAGATCGATTTCTTCGTTGAGATGGCAGGCCAGCATCTGTTTGGAGACATATTCGTCAGCCCAAAGATCAGCCACTGTGGTAAATTCATACGGTCGGGGTCGTTCATAAACCTTCTGAAGTGCGTCAAAGAGCATGGTCAACGGAATCCCTCAATAATAAAATGTCGGTTACCAAAAACTGTAACCGACATTCATTTTATCGCATATTGGCGATCAACCCAACCAGACTTGCACCTGGTTCCTGGTTGACAGCTTTTCAATTGGCAACACATTGCCTGTGAGTGCTTCACCATTCAGAATGATCTTCACCACACCCTTGCTGATGTGATCAGGATTGAAGATTTCGATCTCGATCGATTTACCGCGGAATTCACGCGTTACCGAGAAGCCGTCCCACTTAGTGGGGATGCATGGGTCGATCCGCAAACCGTCCTCCACAGGCATGATTCCCAACACATACTGGGTTGCGCTGTAATACAACCAGGCTGCCGCCCCGGTGAGCCATGAGGTACGGGTGTTCCCTGCGCGGGGAGAAAAGATCGAGTAAGTGGTTTGAGCCTCGACGTAGGGTTCGCACTGGTGGATCTCTGCCTTGTCGTTATAGGCTGCCGGCATGGCAGCGCGCAGATATTCATAGGCCTGGTCGCCGTGGTTCATCATACATTCAGCCATGATGCCCCAGCCCTGGGTGTGATTGAAAATGCCGGCGTTCTCTTTGATGCCGGTATTAAAGACCACTGCCCGCATCACCTCGATCGAGGTCTTGACGAATGGGGGAGCGCAAAGCATCAGCCCATAAGGCGTGGCCAACCGCTCTTTCACCGCTTGAAGGCTCTTTTCAGCCTGTTCCGGTGACGCTGCACCGCTGATCACCGACCAGACCTGGGTGTTGAAATACACCTGGCCTTCGGCGTAATCTTTGGTGCCGTAGACTGTGCCATCGTCACCGATCGCCCAGATGAACCAATTGCCGTCCCAGGCTATCTTTTGGATGCTTTTGTCGAGCTTGGCCAGGTTATCATTTGCCCATTTGA
>CAYWCH010000162.1:0-6018 GCA_964456715.1 uncultured Anaerolinea sp.
CCGCATTGGCTACATCAGCGGCCGTGCCGAGCTGGAATCATCAAACCGCCGTCTGCTCGGCTATCTCGATTCGCTCAAGAAAGCAGGCATCCCTGCCGAAGAAGCACTCATTGCCTCGGGTGATTACACCACTGAATCAGGCGTTCTGTGCACCCGTCAATTGCTCTCGCTGGAGAATCGCCCGACGGCCATTTTCGCCTCCAACGACCAGATGGCCATGGGTGTGTATAAGGTTGCAGAGGAAATGCACCTGCGCATCCCGCAAGACTTTTCGCTTGTCGGTTTCGATAATATCGCCGAATCAAAATACCTTGGACTCACGACAGTGGATCAGTTTATTTTCGAGATGGGCTACGTGGCAACGCAATTGTTGATCAAGGTCATCAACGGGGTCGCCCCCGATGAACGAACATTTAAAGTGCAGACAAAACTTATCGTACGTAATTCGTGCATGCCATTATCTGTTTAGAAAACCATCGTTTCATTTGGTTTGATCTAATGTGATTAGTAAATTTGTACGAAGGAGGTGAGAACAATTTCATCCGTAAAATAAAGAGCAGGCCTTCCATTCAACTTTGGACAGCGGAAAAGAAGACCTGCGCGTGTGAGGAGATTACTTCCACACACGACTATTATATCGTGTAAAAAAACAAAAAGGAGAAGAACCATGGCTCGTAAGATGTATTTTCTGTTCAGCATCATCTTGATTGCAGCGTTCATGCTCACTGCTTGTGGCAAAGCTGACTCAACAAAACCAGTGGTCATCACCTGGTGGCACATCTCGACCAAAGATCCCGCCCTTGCGGACTGGCAGAAGATGGCCGATGATTACATGGCCGCTCATCCCAATGTAACGATCGAGATCACAGTCCTCGAAAATGAAGCCTTCAAGACAAAACTGGCGACTGTCCTCCAATCTGGCGAAGTTCCTGACATCTTCCAGAGCTGGGGCGGCGCAGGTTTGACCGAACAGGCTGAGGCTGGTCTATTGAAAGACATCACCAAAGACCTCAACGCCAATGGCGGCGAGTGGAAGAACTCCTTCGCTCCGGGTGCCCTCGATGTCTTCAATGTTGGCGGCAAATACTACGGCGTGCCCTGGGATATGGGCATGGTGAGCGTATGGTACAACAAAGACCTCTTCGCTCAGGCCGGAATTGCCAATCCTCCCGCCACCTGGGATGAATTCCTCACTGACGTTCAGATGCTCAAAGACGCCGGCATCACCCCGATCTCTCTTGGCGAAAAAGACACCTGGACCGGTATGCACATCTGGTCATACCTGGCCACCCGCATCGGCGGTAAGGATGCCTTCATGTCCGTCTACAGCGGCAGCGGCAAATGGACCGATCCCACTTTCGTCCAGGCTGGTGCTGAACTCCAGAAACTGATCGCGATGGAACCGTTCCAGGAAGGTTTCCTGGGCGCCACCCACGATGAAATGCAGGCCACCTTCGGTAATGGTGAAGCTGCCATGTTGATCGGTGGACAGTGGACTCCTTCGGTGGAAGCCGCGAACAGCGCCGATGGCGTTGGTGTGAAGAATCTCGGCATGTTCAACTTCCCGGCTGTCGCCGGCGGTAAGGGCGAAGCAACTGATGCCATGGGCGGCGGCAATGGTTTTGCCATTGGCAAGGATGCCTCCAAGGAAGCCATCGACTTCGCGAAATACCTGACCAGCGTGCAGAATCAGACCGTACTCGCCGCTGACGGCGTCAACATCCCCGTTGTCAAGGGTTCTGAGACTGGTTTGGCAGATCCCAACATGAAGATGGTTCAGCAGAGTTTTGCTGCTGCCAAATACTTCCAGCTTTACTATGATCAATTCCTGCCCAGCTCTGTGGCCAGCGCTGTGAACGATGCTGTTGCCAAACTGTATGCAGGCACCGCAACTCCGGAAGAAGTAGCAGCGGAGATTCAGGCTGCTGCTGACGCTCTGAAATAACCATAGTATCACCTCGCAGGTGTGTGGCCGGTGAAAGCCGGCTTCACACCTGCTTTGGAACTACAAGTCCTTTCACTTCACGTAATAAACCAAAACTTGCTTTGAAATTTATATTCGGATCATTCAATAATCCGAATTTATGAAAGTGTAGAAAGAAAACACAATGACTTCAATTGCATCTTCTCGAAATGAACTTTCACCAGGGCAGAAACCTGGTTTTCTTAAAAATCCGAAGACTCGCAAATCACTGTTTATTGTCCTATTCCTTTTACCCGCACTTATCCTTTTTGCGACCTTTGTAATCTACCCAATCTTTCGTTCGGTGTATTTCAGCACCTTCAAATGGACCGGATTGGGAGATGCTACCAACAATATCGGTTTGGCGAACTACGCGAAAATGTTCACTGACGTTATCTTTCTGCGCGCGGTAAAAAATGTATTGATCATCATCGTGTTATCATTGGTCGTCCAATTGCCGCTGGCGCTAATGCTGGCTGTACTGGTGGGCAGAGATCTTCCCGGCCGCGGCGTTTTTCGAACAATCTTTTTCCTCCCATACGTCCTCTCTGAAGTCAATGCAGCCATCATGTGGTCGCTGCTTTTCAACGCCAACCCTGAACGCGGCTTGCTGAATGCGATCGTGGTTGGTTTGGGTTTTCAACCAATCGGGTGGGTATCTGATACCAATGTGGTCATGGTCTCCATCTTTATCGTGCTGACCTGGAAGTATTTCGGCTTTCATATGCTGTTGTTCCTCACCGGGTTGCAGAATATTCCCACTGAGATCGAAGAAGCAGCCAGAATGGACGGCGCCAATTCGTTCCAAAACTTCTTTCACATCACCCTGCCGTTATTGGCTGGAACGATCCGCACTTCGGTGTATATGTCAGTTTTGGGGTCGATCCAGCAATTCATTATCGTCTGGGTGCTCACAGGTGGAGGCCCGATTGACGCGAGCGTCACGATGGCCACCTACATGTACAAATACGCCTTTGTCCGGCACCAATTTGGATACGGTTCAGCCGTGGCGATCGTCATGTTCTTCCTCTGCGTGATCTTTTCATTGATCTACCAGTCGATGACCCGCAAACCTGATTATCTCAGTGGTTATTAGAGGCGCCCTTATGAGAAGAATTATTCCCACCCCACGTTGGATGCGCAAGACACTTCCGCGAACCGTTCAATATCTGGTTCTGAGCATTGCCACGATCCTGATTTTCGTCCCGATTGTCATCCTGATCTTCGGAAGCCTCAAGACGACCGGGCAAATGTACACACATCCTTATGATTTCCCCTACCCCGCTCACTGGGAAAACATCATAAACATTTTAAAAACAGCTGATTTCTGGCTGATGATGCGGAACAGTCTCATCGTGATGGTCAGCACAACCGCCCTGACGGTTCTGGTCTGCGCCATGGTCTCTTTCGTACTGGCACGCATGGAATTTCGTGGAAAGAACCTGGTTTTCAACCTTTTCACACTTGGAATGATGTTCCCGATCAATGTAGCTATTCTACCGGTCTACTTTGTGCTGCTGCAAATGGAACGTCTCGGCATACACATGATCGATAGCCTGGTGGCAGTTATACTCGTACAGACTGCCTTTCAACTTTCCACCAATATCATTATCCTGCGCACATTTTTCGTGGCGGTCCCCAGTGAATTGCAGGATGCAGCTTACATCGATGGCTGCTCCAATTTTGATTTCTTCCGGTTGATCATGCTGCCGCTGGTCAAACCATCATTGGCAGCCGTGGCCGCACTGGTGATGATCGCCAGTTGGAACGATCTGCTCGTTCCCCTGGTGGTATTAAACAGCAACAATCTGTGGACTTTGCCATTAGGCACCATGCAATTCCAGGGTCAATATGGCCAGGACCTTGCCCTTATCTCCGCTTTCGTCGCACTTTCATCAATTCCAACGATCATTTTCTACTTCTTTGCTGAAAAGCAAATTGTCTCTGGCCTCACAGCAGGTGCAGTCAAGGGATGATTTGAGTACACAATCATTTTTAGAAATCATTAAGGAGTAACGGATGAACTCAGACCATCCATCAAAACAATCTTATTTAGACACTAATCTTCCTTTCGAAGAGCGGGTTAAAGACCTGGTCAACAGGTTGACCCTCGATGAAAAGGTAGGCTTGATGAGCCATCCCTCCCGGGGTGTCCCGCGCCTGAACATCCCTGCCTACAATTATTGGAGTGAAGCACTGCACGGCGTCGCCCGTAATGGCCGCGCCACGGTTTTCCCGCAAACAATCGGTATGGCCGCCACCTGGAATCCCGAACTGATCCTCAAAGTAGCCGACGCCATCAGCGACGAAGGACGAGCCAAGTACCACGAGGCGCTGCGCCGCAACGGATCGACCGCCCAGTACCAGGGCCTGCACATGTGGTCGCCAAACGTCAACATCTTCCGCGATCCACGCTGGGGACGTGGACAGGAGACCTGGGGTGAGGATCCCTTCCTCACCGGAGAGATGGCCACTGCCTTTGTGCGTGGTCTGCAGGGCAATGATCCCAAGTATTACAAAACCGCTGCCTGTGCCAAACATTTCGCCGTCCACTCCGGACCGGAGAAGGACCGCCACATATTTAATGCTGTCGTTACCAAACGTGATCTATACGACACCTACCTGCCGGCCTTCAAGAAACTTGTCAAAGAAGCCAACGTTGAAGCCGTGATGGGCGCTTATAACCGCACCCTGGGCGAGGTCTGCTGCGCCAGCAAATTACTGATCGAAGACATCCTGCGCGGCGAATGGCATTTCAAAGGCCATTATGTTTCAGACTGTTTCGCGCTTTCCGATTTTCACCTCAGTCACAAAGTGACCAAAGATGCCGCTGAATCGGCCGCCCTGGCCTTGAAACACGGCTGCGACCTGGGCTGCGATCACGTTTTCGATGAGATCCCCGCTGCCATCGAGCGCGGCCTGATCACCGAGGCGGACGTGGACCATGCCCTGCATCGTTCACTGCTTTCACGTTTCAAGCTCGGCATGTTCGATCCGGCGGAACAGGTGCCTTTTGCATCGATCTCCACCGATGTGGTTGCCTGCCCACAGAACCGTCAATTGGCTTACGAGGCAGCCCTGGAATCAGTGGTGCTGCTCAAGAACAAAGACAACCTCCTGCCGATCAAACCATCCACAAAGAAGATCTTCGTCACCGGGCCAACCGCGACGAGTATCGAAGTGCTTCTGGGCAATTATTACGGTTTCAACGACCGCATGATCACCCTGCTGGAAGGCATCGTTGGCCGGGTTCCCGAAGGCATGGGCATGGAATACCATTCCGGCGCCATGCTCAAACATCCGCGCGCGATTGAAAAAACCTGGGCGCCAGACATGGCACTCACCTCCGACGTTGCGATTGTCTGCTGCGGTTTCTCCTCTTACCTGGAAGGCGAGGAAGGCGAATCGCTGCTTTCAGCGCAGAACGGCGACCGCGAGGAAATCTCGTTGCCAGCCAGCCAGGTCCAGTACATCAAAGAACTGGCGATGCAGGGCACGAAGATTGTGCTGGTACTCACCGGAGGCAGCCCGATCGCCCTCGGTGAACTCGAAGAAATGGTGGACGCGGTGCTGTTCATCTGGTATCCGGGCATGGAAGGCGGCCGGGCCGTTGCCAGCGTCTTGTTTGGCGACGTTTCACCCTCAGGCAAGCTGCCGCTGACCTTCCCCAAATCGCTGGAACAACTGCCTCCGTTCGATGATTACAGCATGACCAACCGCACCTACCGCTACATGATCCAGGAACCGCTTTATCCCTTCGGCTTTGGTCTGAGTTACAGCCGGTTCGAGTATTCCGATCTGCGCTTGAGCAGCGACAAGGTCGCTTCAGGCGAAAGTGTTACTGTGAAAGTAAATGTAAAGAACACCGGTTCAATATCTGCGGCAGAGGTGGTGGAATTCTATCTGAGCGATCTGCAGGCTTCCACCATCGTTCCACTGCATCATTTGATCGGTTTCAAACGGGTCAAACTGGATGCCGGAGCAAGCCAGACCGTAGAACTCACCATCACGCCAGAAATGATGTCCTTCTATAACGATGACGGAAAACTGACACT
>CAYWCH010000163.1:0-6007 GCA_964456715.1 uncultured Anaerolinea sp.
GCCGCTGCCAACCCTGACCCCCACGCCAAGGACTTATGTCCTTAAAGAAAAAGATACTCTATGGACGATCGCCGCGGTAAATGGTCTAACCGTGGCGGAATTACAAGCAGCCAACCCTGACCTTGACCCCTATGACCTCAAAGCCGGAGTGACCATCTATATCCCGGCCCCGAGTGGCGCCCAGCAAACGCAGATGGTTCCATCGCCCACCGCAGTGGCAGTGACAATTCATTCCCCGGAATGCACGCCTTCATTGACAGGCGGACTCTATTGCTTCGCGATGGCAGAAAACCAGCAGGGGTTTGATGTTGAGAACCTCGTTGCCCAATTCATTCTCACCGACCCGGATACGGGCGATCGTTATATTCAGGATGGGCTGCTGCCGCTCAATCGCCTGCCAAGCGGCGTGAGCCTGCCGCTTTTCACCTATTTTGCTCCCCCTGTACCCGGAACACCGATCGTGGAAGTACAATTGCTGTCCGCTTCTCCGGTACCAGAGACCGGCGATGTTTTCCTCGATATCGAGATCGTGGACATGACGACCAACATCTCACCCGATGGCTATTCAGCCTCCGTCTCCGGCACGGTGAAACTGGTGAACAGCAAAAAGACAGCCAGCCAGTTCTGGGTGGCGGCAGTGGCCTACGACAGCCAGGGAAAAGTGGTTGGCGTGCGCAAGCTCAACCAGCAGGCTGAATTATCCAAGAATTCCACCGGAGATTTCTCCATTTACATTTACAGCATCGCCGGCAAGATCGATCATGTCGATCTGTTTGGTGAAGCAACCCCCTAGCTCTACTGTGTCGGCCAAATCAAATAGCTGTCGGTCACGCAAACCTGGTTTCCGTCCGTTCCTTTGACGCAGACGGAATACTCCAGGATGGTGCCGTTCGAAATGTTCTTCATTGCCGGGATCACCAGCGCGGAACGGCCGTCCACACCCGTGGCAGGGAACTCAGCGGTGTAATAGGAACCATCCGGTATCTTGATGGACAGGATGGCTTTGAGGTTGGGCACAGGCTGCTGGGATTCTTTTTGCGTGACGAGGATCTGGATCTGTTGTTCACCGCCTGCCGGGATCTGCCGGCTCATTTTTGCCACATTCAATTCAAGGTTGGCTGCAGAAAGGTTGACCGGAGCGGCGGTGGATGCCCCGGCTTCTGTGATCTGCTGCACGTACTGTACTCCCAAAGGAGCCAGGCGAACCTTATTGTTATCCGGAACTGAACTATCGTAATCGAGGCAATAATTTTCAAAGCATTGGCGGAAGACTGTATCGGAGTATTGATAAACCTCATCGATCGGGTTGCCCGAGAAATCCCTGCCTCCGTGGGCAGCAATGAATTCATCGAACACCAGGGGAACGTGGTATCCCTTGTTGCCCTTGATCGAGTAAAAGACCATCCCGTCGCGACTGCTATATTTCTGCGGTCCGGGTTCGGTGACGGGGATGTTGAGCAATTTGGATACCGGGCGCAGCCGGGCCGAAGAGAGATCGTTCGCCGGGGCGTAAACCACCGCGTTGGTATAGACCTGTTCTTCCATGCCGTCAGAAGCGATGTAGGGTTGGGTGAGGGGCGCTCCCAGGATGGAGGTATCGGCAATCTCCGAAAGACCTGCCAGAAGAGGCTGGTCCATACTTGCCCTGGACGAGTTCAAGATCGATGCTTCCACCAACGGAGTGTAGTTACATTTATCCAGGCAGCTGTACGCGCCGTAGGCGAGCAAGTGCACAGAACCGGCCGGATCGGAAAACTTTCGGTAAAAGCCGACATTCTCGAAGTATTGCTCGATGCGTTGTTGGGAATAGTTGATATGTGCCTGGGTCAGCGGCTTGCCGGTGAATTGCGCGCCCAGTTGGTTATATAAGGAAATAAACTCGTCGTAGACGGTGTATCCATCCACCACAGCCGACCCCGGCTGTGCCGGTGACTGGGAGGGATCTTCACGAATGTTCATGGCGCTGGCCAGCGGGTAAAAGAAAAGCCGGCTCGAATCGGTTGCTTGAGGGTTGACGCAAATCAGCACGTTGACCGTGTACTGGCACTCAAAGGAATCCCGGGTGAACGTTTTGCTGATGGCAGCGCCGAGGACTTCTTCTCCGCCAAGTTTTTCATAGAGTTCGCGGAAGGTGGGAGAGATCTGATAGGTGGTCTGTGACGTGTTTGAGCTGCCGGAATTGCATGCAGTCAGCAGCAATCCTGCTATCAGGAAAGAAATCACGATTCCATTCCACCGGGCACTCATGCAGATCTGTTTTCTCCAGTTGTTCATACCGGTGTATAACCGGCCTCATCTCTCTTAATTATAACGATTATCGTATTGATTCATCGCCTGAACGGGCCATTTATTGAAAGATGGAATGCAATAATTTCATAAGTGGTAGAATTTTAAAAGAAAACTATTCCCGGAGGGTGAAATGGTTGAAGTCGTCGTCGTGGATGCAGTACGAACTGCGATCGGTGCGCTGGGTGGCGTTCTGGCCAGGGTCAGACCGGATGATCTGGCTGCGCTGGTGCTGAAAACCCTGATCGAAAGGAACAAGATCGATCCGGCTGAGGTGGAGGAAGTCTATCTCGGCTGCGCCAACCAGGCCGGGGAGGATAACCGTAATGTCGCCCGGATGAGCACTTTGCTGGCCGGGCTGCCGGTCAGCGTTCCGGCAGTGACGGTCAACCGCTTGTGCGCGTCTGGGTTGACGGCCATCAATATGGCATTCCAGGCCATCCGCAACGGCAACGGCGAGATTTATCTGGCAGGCGGGGTGGAGAGCATGTCCAGGGCGCCATATTCGCTTCCCAAAGCCGAGCAGGGTTTCTCGTTCGGCAACCTCACCGCTTATGACACGGCATTGGGATGGCGCTACCCGAACCCGCGCATGAAGGAACTTTATGGAACCGACGCGATGGGTGAAACCGCAGAGAATATCGCCTCGGAGACGGGTATCAGCCGCGCTGAGCAGGATGCCTTTGCTGCTGAAAGCCACCGCCGGGCCATCGCTGCCATCGACAACGGCAAGTTCGCCGAAGAGATCGTGCCGGTGGTGATCCCGCAGAAGAAGGGCGATCCGATCACGGTCAGCGTGGATGAACGTCCGCGCCGCGACACGAATCCGGAATCGCTGGCCAGGTTGAAACCAGCCTTCAGGGAAAACGGAAGCGTTACCGCAGGAAATTCATCGGGCATGAACGACGGCGCGGCGGCACTGCTGATCATGAGCGCCGATAAAGCCCAAAAGCTTGGTCTGGAACCCATGGCCCGCTTTGTTTCGTGTGCAGCCGCAGGTGTGGAACCGCGGGTGATGGGTTACGGTCCCGTCCCGGCCACGGAAAAGGCCCTCAAACGCGCGGGATTATCCATCAAAGACATCCGCCTGGCTGAATTGAACGAGGCGTTCGCTGTCCAATCGCTGGCAGTCATGCAAAAACTGGGTTTGGATCCGGCCATCACCAACGTCAACGGCGGCGCCATTGCCCTGGGTCATCCGCTGGGCGCGTCGGGAGCCAGGATCATGACCACATTGATCCATGAAATGAAACGCAGAGCTGCCGGTGAAACCCATCCGTTCTATGGGTTGGCCACGTTGTGCGTGGGTGTCGGTCAGGGAGAAGCCAGCATCATTGAGTGGTTGAAATAAATCAGATAATATAGGGCGAAATTTGTGGTAATATCGCATTGCAGTTTCATGACGAAAGACAGCGCCGAGTGGGAGTCTCATCACTTTCGTTAACCTCGCAGACCCGGCATAATTACACATGTAAAGGTCTATACATCTTTGTCAGTTCGGCCATCTTGTATAAGGAGGAATGAATGCCCCCGAAGGGACAGATCAAGGTAAATGAAATTTATTGTAAGGGCTGTGAACTTTGCGTCACCGCCTGCCCGCAGCAGGTGCTCGGGTTGGCCACGGATCATATCACTGCCAAGGGTTATCACCCTGCTACTTTGATCGCTGAAGGATGCACAGGCTGCGCGATTTGTTCCATTGTTTGCCCGGAAGCAGCCATCACTGTTTACCGCGAAAAAACCGGAGTCAATCAACCCACAGCCTAGGAGGCACCCATGACAAGAGAATTGATGAAAGGTAATGAAGCTGTCGCTGAAGCCGCTATCCGGGCTGGGGTGACAGCTTATTTCGGTTACCCGATCACTCCACAGACCGAATTGTTGGAATACATGTCCAGAAGAATGCCGGAACTCGGCCGGGCATTCGTCCAGGCTGAAAGCGAACCGGCGGCCATCAACATGGTCTACGGCGCGGCCTGCACGGGCCGCAGAGTGATGACCTCGTCTTCAAGCCCCGGTGTGAGCTTGATGATGGAAGGTATCTCCTACATTGCCGGAACTGAACTTCCGGCTGTGATCGTCGATGTGATGCGCGGCGGCCCGGGCCTGGGCAACATCGCTCCTGCCCAGGGCGACTACAACCAGATCGTCCATGGCGGCGGACACGGCGATTACCGCGCCATCGTTCTGGCGCCGGCCACGGTGCAGGAATCGGTCGATCTCACCGTGCTTGCCTTTGACCTGGCTGAAAAATACCGCTCCATTGTGGTGGTGCTCACCGACGGCTCCATCGGCCAAATGATGGAACCCTGCGAGATGCCGCCTTACAAGGACTTGAAAACGTCCTTCCCCGAATGGGCAACCACCGGCGCTGAAGGCCGCGACCGCCGGATTCTCACCTCGATCAACCTCGACCCGGCCGCGCAGGAAGACACCAACTTCAGGCTCATGTATCGCTGGCAGGAAATCGAAGCCAACGAGATCCGCTTCAAGCAATATTACATGGATGACGCGAAGATCGCGGTGGTGGGCTTCGGTTCTTCCGGACGGCTGGCCTTATCGGCAGTCAGAGCCGCTCGCGCTGAAGGTATCCCGGTCGGTTTGATCCGTCCGATCACACTCAGCCCCTTCCCGCGGCAGGCAATTTTTGAAGCTGCCAAAAAGCTGGACAGCCTCCTGGTGGTGGAAACGAACGCCGGGCAGATGCTCGAAGACGTTTTGCTGGCGGCTGAAAACCAGTGCCCGGTCGAGTTCTATGGGCGTATGGGCGGCGTGGTGCCGTATCCTGACGAAGTTATGGATGAGATCAAACGGGTTGCCAAAGGCAACCTCGATACCCAGGGTCATCCTCGCGACCGCTGGTTGAAACGCATGCAGCGGAACAAGTAAAGGAGCCAGACATGACCGATAACCTGATGGAACTTGAAAACCTGGTTTACAAACGCCCCGATACGCTGACGGAAGTCAGCACCCATTACTGTCCCGGCTGCACGCACGGCGTGGCTCACCGCCTGGTCGCGGAGGTCCTCGAAGAGATGGGCTTGCGCGAAAAGACCATCGGTGTGGCATCGGTGGGCTGCTCGGTATTCGCCTACAACTATTTCAACACTGATTTTGTGCAGGCCCCGCACGGACGTGCGCCGGCGATGGCCACCGGGGTCAAACGCACCCTGCCTGATCACACGGTATTCACTTACCAGGGTGATGGCGACCTGGCCTCCATCGGCGCTGCCGAGATCACGCACGCGGCTGCCCGCGGTGAGAACATCACGGTCATCTTCATCAACAACACCAACTACGGCATGACCGGCGGTCAGATGGCTCCCACCACCCTGCCCGGGCAAAAGACCACCACCTCGGTCAACGGCCGCGATGTGGAATCACAAGGGTACCCCATCCGCGTGGCGGAATTCCTCGCCAACCTGGATGGTTCCAGCTACGTGGTACGCCGTGCTCTGCACGACCCCAAGAACATACGCATGGCCAAGAAAGCCATCCGTACCGCGTTCGAAGTGCAGCAGCGCGGCCTGGGATTTTCGCTGGTGGAACTGCTCTCGGTCTGCCCGACGAACTGGGGCATGAAACCGACTGAAGCAATGCAATGGCTGGCCGACAAGATGGTCACGTATTATCCGATCGGCGATTATAAAGTCAACCCGGCGGTTGCCGAGATCAAGTTGTAAGGCGGAGGATCAATATGCAAACTGAGGTCATCTTTGCC
>CAYWCH010000164.1:0-5994 GCA_964456715.1 uncultured Anaerolinea sp.
ATACCAGTTTCCCAGGTTCCCGACCCACGGGAAATTCAACAATTCCTCGTTGTCCTTTTCCGCCTTGAAGGCTTGTACCAGATTCTCCATCGCTGTCAATTTCTTGATCAGTTCTTCTTTGGAAAGGTTCGCATAATCGCTCATTTGTCCTCTTTTCCTTGAGGTGAAAGTTGACATTTACCGATCGGTCAGCGAGGTCATCAATAGAATTATCACGGAAATTGACCATGATTTCAATACTAGTGAAGACAAATTCAAGGTTTACCTCGTAGAAAAAGATATAGAATTATTCCATATCGGAATACGAAAGCTGATATGAAGAAGCAGGAGGGATATATTCAATGCGTCGGAAATCGATCAATCGTGTATTTCTCGTCCACTGCCTGAAGTAAACAGGGTCGGTAGAGAAAGTAGCAGACTCAAAGGATGTTATCTTTAATAAATGAATGGGAGAATAGGTTCCAAATTCGAACCTACCCTGCGTGATTGACATGTAAAAGAGGCACATGAATAGAAAAATGAAGTTGGTAGTCATTATTAGTCTTCTTGGCATGGTATTCGCTTGCTGTGTTTTGTCTTATCTATTAATAATAAAGGATTGCCTTTTTAATTGCGCTCCAAAACGAACATTTACGACAAAAGAATTGTCAATTCCAGGTTCTTATTTTCCGCAAGGCGCTTCAGTTCCGGAAATAATTGGAGATAGAAGCAATACGGTTTCAATAGATAATGCGTATGCAGATGTAGATTGGGATAGAGGAAAAGCGATATATATTGTCCAGCGCTTTGCTTCAGTGTCTACTGCTATTGAAGAGTATGATCGAACAGTCGACGACTTCAGCAATGATCCCGTTTATAAGAGTGAATTTTTGGGAATTAAGAATTATCAAAGTCAAATTGCTAATGAATCTCAAATTACATGTGACAATTTCTTGTTTGATAAGCCCAGATGTGTTTTTATCGCAAGGTATGAAGAATTCGTAATCTTCTTTAATGCCACTGTTGGAGAAAATGATATGACTGAAGATAAGTATATGAGTGTTCTAAATTTCTTAGATGAAATGATGAAAACACACCTTGGTTATTAAGAAAAGTGGCAATTGCAAGGGAGATTGCTTCGGCCGGAAGAACACCGGCCTCGCTAATAATTATGTGTGAAGTTAGTGGGGGTTGCTTCGGACACTACGTGTCCTCGCAACACTTGCACTGGCTGCAAGTGCCAGTGTGACACCTTAAAAGAAAAGTGATCCACCAGGGACTTGAACCCTGAACCCACTGATTAAGAGTCAGTTGCTCTGCCAATTGAGCTAGTGGACCAAATTGCCCGACAATTATAATCTAAAAATATTCCCTGTCAATTGAAGCTTAAATATAAACCGGGATGGAAGCCTCCATCCCGGCAGTGTTGATCTGATCAGATCAGGCGTGGCAGACGATCTTCAGCCAGAAGGGCTCGTCGAAGTTCGGGCCAATGCCAAAGCGTTTGCCGTCGGGGGTCTCGAGCATGAAATGCCCGGTGTAGGTGGCGGCCACTTCGGGGCAGCGCAGTTCAACCGCGAGCTTGATCTTTTGGCCGGGGGAGACGACCTGACCAATGGTCACAAATTCGGGAGCACCGAACGGGTTGTCGTCCACCGGAACGAGCTTGGTGTCGGCAGGCCAGGTGGCGGTACCCACGTTGGTCACTTCCCAGCGCTTGGTGAATTTGAGTCTGATGTCGACAAATGAACCGTCTTTGAAGTTCAGATCGGTCACATGACCCACCCGGTAGCTCGGACCGCTGGCTTCAGCGGTGACAGCCACACTGATGGTGGGGGCGGCGGTGGGTTCTTCGGTGGCAACCGCAACGGCTTCAAGCGTGGCGGTCGCTTCCAGGGTGGGCATTTCAGTCGGCTGCTGCGCCGCGTTGGTGGCTGCGGCCAGGTTGGTTTCGGCATCTTTTGTCTGCATCACTGCCAGGGTACCGGCAATGGATGTTTGCATCGCACCTGCATCAACAGTGGCAGCGGTTTGTGCACAACCAACCAGCACCAGGCTGGCCAATAGTACAAGTGAGATCATTACATGAATTGTTTTCAAAGGAACCTCCAGTGTCTCCTTACGGATTGACTCTGTCCATTATAAAAGAGGTTCTGAGCATTGTACAAGGGCATAAAAGGAATAAAAAGGGGATGGATCACTCCATCCCCGTCATGGTCAGGGTGTACAGGTTATAGGAACCGTGATGGCCGGGAAAGCCTGATGGTTGGGGCTGTCGATATAGATGCTCACGGTCAGGTCACCGGGGCTGTTTACTGTGAACTTGATCGCCTCGCTGGTCTGCGTTCCAGCGGCAGTGAAGACCATCTTATAGGTTTTGGAATCTCCCTGCGAGGTGACGAAGTGGTAGGTGACCTCTCCGCTGGCTGTGGCAGTGATCTTGGCGGTGAGGACGATTTTCACCGGGCAGGTGGCGCCTGAAGGCACTTTTGCGGTGGGTTTGGCGTAAGTGACCGCGAAGAAATCTTCCACCTCGATCTGAACAGAAAAGGGCATGTCAGCAGTAATGCCACCGCCAAATTTCTTACCTTCCGGAGTGACGAGCAGGAAATTCGCCGTGTGGCTGCCTACTGTGGCGGGAGCCGTCAAATCGATGGAGATGACCACACTATCTCCGGGCGCAACAGCCACTCCCAAAGGAATGGACGTGAAGCCCATTTCAGCGCCGCTTGAAAAGACGATCTGGAAATCCTTTTCCCAGGTGCTCGAGCCGCCGTTGGTCAGGTTCCATTTTTTGGTGAAGACTTCACCTTTTGTCATTTTGGTCCCCGGCGTAAAGGTCACGTCGGTCCAGTTGGATATCCAAAAAGCCGGTGATTGGGTTACCGCTGGTGTTGCCGTCACCGCGAAGGTCGGCAGAGAAGTGAACGTTGCCAGGGGGTTTATGGTGGCAGTGGGCTGCACGGCGGTGGTGGGGATGGCGGCGGCTGTCCTGGTAGACATGGCCGCAACGGTGTTGGCCACGGCTGTGCTCATTTCAGGGCTGAATGTGGCGGCCGGCGCACAGGCTGCCAGGATCCAAACCATGATCAAAAACAAGGGCAGAATTTTTGTTGCTCTTTTCATACTTTGTTTCTCCTTCGGTGCGTTACCTTAAGCACTCAATTCTTGGATGCAGATGGATGTTGAAAGTTTCATCCCCTAAGGGAATTATTATTCTTCCTCTACCACGATGACGACATAGAACGGGTCGATCCCGCTGTCGCCAATGCCGAAATTGTATCCGTAATTGGTCTGCAAAAGATAGTATCCGGTATAAGTTCCGGGTGTTTCCGGCGCGGTCAGGTTCACAGAAACGGTCACGGTTTGGCCGGGGGGAGTGTACTGGGCGATGTAGACGTATTCGGTGGCGCCCATGGCGTCGCCTTCATAAAAGACCAGCTTGAAGTCGGGTGACCAGGCGCCGGTGCCGCCATTTTTGATGATCCAGGTCTTGATGAATTCTTCGCCCGGGCTGAGGATCGTCCCATCCGGGATGGTAATGTCGCCGATATCGGCAGCCAGGTAGGAATTTTTGACAAATACTGTTGCGGTGGGCGTGTGCGTTGGGGGCGGAACTGTTGGGGTAAGTGCCAAAACTGCCTGGGTCATGGCGGCGTAATCCGCGGCGTTCGGGCTGGGGGTGGTGTGCAGCGCGGTTTGCTGCATCGCCGAGATGGTTTTGGCCAGCGCGGTTTGTTTACCGGGAGAATTGGACGAAAGATCGTTTTGAGCGCAGGCGCTCAAAACGTAGAGGAACATCAGGAATACCGGTATCCATTTGCGGATCAGTTTCATCCATTCTCCGATCAAATCCAAAACGGCTTAATCCAGGTCAATTCCGGAGTAATTCAACAATTTTACCGCGAAGATGTCTATTCATTGGATAAAGAATCTTCGATCGCAGCCCTGCGAAAACCGGAGTGAAAGGTGTGTCGTGCTGGATTGTTCGGGATTTCCGGAGTTGCAGCCGGTCAACTCAGACGGCGCATTTCAGGTTGGAAGATGAAAGAGACCAGCGCCATGATGGCCACCAACCCGCTGAATGCCGCCACAGTAATGGTTTCGCCGAATCCATCTGCGACCCAGCCGGCGATGAGCGATCCCAGCGAGGTGCCGCCCATGAAGATCAGGGCGTAAAGCCCCATCAGGCGACCCCGCAGCGCGTCGGAGACGTGGGTCTGTATCAGTGTGTTGGTGATGTTGATCATGGCCATCAGAGACCAGCCTGTACAGGCCAGGATGAAGAGTGAAAGCGGCAGCCAGCGTACAAAGGCGAAGATCATCAAAAAGACCGGGGTGAGCAGGTAACCGGTCGTCCAGATCTTGCCGCGGTATCCGCGTGAACCGATGGTTGCGATCATCAGTGCGCCTATCAGCGATCCCACCCCGCGCGCTGAGAGCAGCAGCCCGTTGGTGGTGGCGTCTCCTTTAAGAATGGTGACCGCCCAAGCCGGCAGCAGTGCCAGCAGGCCAAAACTGAACATGCCAATGATGGCCAGGTTGAGTAAAAGGGAGCGGATGACCTTGTTTTCCCAGGCAAAGACCAGCACTTCCTTTAGCCCTGTTTCGGCAGGGGATTTGGGCGCGGCCTGGAGCACACCGGAGAGGTTCATGAGGAGGAGCGCGGTGATCACGGCAATGAAAGAGATGGCGTTGATGGTGAAGCACCAACCCGGTCCTACCCAGGCGTAGACCAGCCCGGCGACTGCGGGTCCAACCACCGTACCGATATTGAACATGGTGCTGTTCAAGGCGATGGCATTGGTCATGTCTTTGCGGTCGACCAGTTCGGCCACAAAGGATTGACGGGACGGAGTATCGAAGGCGTTGGCAGTCCCCAGAAGAAACGCCAGTACAATGATGTGCCATGGTTGGACAACTTTGGTGAAGGTGAGCAGCGCCAGGATGAATGCCAGCACCATCATCGTTGCCTGGGTGATCACCAGCATCTTGCGCCGGGGAATGCGGTCTGCGATGACACCGCCGTAAAGCGAGAACAGGTAAACGGGCAGTCCGTTGGCAAAACTGACGTAGCCGAGGAATGCAGCCGATTGGGTCAATTCATAAACCAGGTATCCCTGGGCGGTGGATTGCATCCATGTGCCGACAAGCGAGACCACCTGTCCGATGAACCACAGGCGGTAATTGGGATAGCTGAGCGCAGCAAAGGTTTGCTTGATTCGAGAAGAGTTCATGGGTTGTTTGTGTCGCTTTATTTTGTGCCAATAATGTTAAAACAGAATTAAACTACTGCTTAAGAATTGTACCTGCTTTTTAAATGTTAATAATTCAACCGTATAATAAGTAAACAGTAACTTTCATCAAAACTATCGATCCTGGAAAATTGGAGGATAAAATCCATGGCTGAATTGATCGACTTGATCTACCGCAGGCGCTCGATCCGCAAGTTCACCGAACAGGCTTTGAACGAGGATCAGATCACAACCCTGCTGCAGGCCGGCATGGCCGCGCCAACGGCTATGAACGCCCAACCCTGGGAATTCGTCGTGGTGACCGACCCTGAGATCCTGGCCAAATTACGGTCAGCCCTGATGTTTGCCAAGCAGAACTACACTGCCGTTATCTGTGTCTGCGGCAGCTCGCGCTGGCAAAAGAACAAGGCCGGCGACCGCTTCTGGGTGCAGGATTGTTCGGCAGCCACCCAAAACATCCTGCTGGCAGCGACCGCTCTCGGACTTGGTTCGGTGTGGATTGGGATTTATCCTGTCTCCATCTTCGTCAGACAGATTAAAGACATCCTCAACATCCCTTATGACGTGACCCCGCTCAACCTGATTGGATTGGGTTACCCCGCCGAGGAAAAGGAACCGCGCACCCAGTATGACGAAAAACGGGTGCACTGGCAGCTTTACGAACCGGTACGCGAACGTAAAGTTCGCTTGTTCAAACACCACCGGCATGAAGAAATCCTTGAAAAGACCGAAGGAGATTGACCGCCGATGGAGATCCGTG
>CAYWCH010000165.1:0-5959 GCA_964456715.1 uncultured Anaerolinea sp.
GTGGCACCCGAATCCGGTTGGCGTCCAACCCTGATCTTGTAGAAGAAGATGATCAACGCGGCTGCTGTAACCATCATCGCTGCCGCTCCGATCCAGACAGCAATCATGCCATTCTTCCACAGCGTGATGGTGAGGCTCACAAGCAGCGGGCCGATCACATCACCGATGCCGAAAAAGACGTTGAGCCAGTTCAACGGGGCGATGCTGTTTTCTTCGAAAATGCGGGTCACCACCGTGTTGCCGGTCAGCACCGCGATTCCATATCCCATTCCGGCGATAAAGAACAACCCGATCGTCAGCGGATAGGAGCGTGTAAAGGTACCCGCTGTCAGAAAAACCGGCATCACCAGGAAGGAAACGGCCAGCCAGCGCTGCTGGCCCCATTTGTCTGTGTGCGGCCCGAGGAAAATCTGTGCCAGCAGGCCACCGGCGAACAACGCTGTCAGCAGGCTGCCGATGGTGGCCACCGAAACGGAGTTGTTGACGGCGAACTGTTCCAGCAGTGGACCGATGCAAGTGTTCAATAAACCAAAGGTGAGATAACCCAGACAGGTGACAATAAAGAGTTTCTTTCCTACGCGCTGATCCATAAGGAGGGCTTTCACCTTTCATGTGGCTTGATCTAAATGGATGTGAAGTTGAATCCTTGAATTTTAGCACCGCAGCAGCAAAACAACCTTGTGAAAATTGTTGAACAAAATACCCCCGGATCAAGAGATCCGGGGGTAAAAGCGTAACTTTGCCAAACCTATTCTATGCAGCCCAGTACGTAATCAAAGCGGTTCAGTGCTTCATCGATCAGTTTATCGTCATCGGCTAAACTGGTGTAGATGCGGCTGCCGGCCAGGGTGATCACACCCATGGCGGTATAAGCCATACCGATTTCCTGCATGAAGTGCTTGCGCGGCGAGAGTTCGCGCGCGATTTTGAGCAGGTTCTTGAAGTCGAGCAGCATGGTTCCGGCCGTTTCAAGATGGACGATGGAACCCTCATTCCAGGTGACGAAGGGCAGATCGCGGCGGTCAATGATCTCTTGCAGACCTTTACGCAGGCGGTCGCCAGCGCGTCCAGCGATCACCGGGGCGTTGGTACGTTCAAGCTCGACCAGCGAGTAGTAACCAGCCGCGCAGCTCAACGGGTTGGCTGAAAGTGTACCGCCAACGTAACAGCGTTTATTGCTGCCGCCGATACCGGCTGCCAGGTTCATCATGATGTCACGCCGTCCGCCCAGGCCACCGGCCATGGGGTAGCCACCGGCCACGCACTTGCCGAACACGGTCAGGTCGGGTTTGACTTTGAAGTATCCCTGCGCCCCGCCCATGCCCAAGCGGAAACCGGTCACAACTTCATCGAAGATCAACAGCGCGCCGAATTCATCGCACAACTTGCGTACTTCGGCGTTGAACTCGTAACTTACCGGGCGGGTGCCGCTTTCGGGGCCGACCGGTTCCAAAACCACGGCAGCCGTGCCGCCGCGCAGAACGTTCTCGATGAGGATGCGGCGCAGGTGGCCCAGGTCATTGGGGAAGAACTCCTGGGTATGGGTGGAAGCACCCGCGGGGATGCCCGCAGCTTCGAAACGGCCGGTGCCGGGGATGTGCAGCCCGTAGACCAGTTGGTCGCTCCAACCGTGATAGGCGCCGCCAGCTTTGATGATGTTCTTCTTGCCGGTGAAAGTGCGCGCCACGCGGATGGCCGCCATGTCGCTCTCGGTGCCCGAACCCAGCATGCGGAACATTTCAACAGACGGCATGTATTGATTGATCTGTTTGGCCAGCTTCAACTCGTACTCATGGAACAATCCGGTCACGGGGCCGCAATGCTCGAGCAATTCGAACACCTTCTTGCGCACGGGTGCATAATTGCTGCCGAGCACGGTCGGACCACCGGCTTGCAGAAAGTCTATGTATTTATTGCCGTCGATATCCCACAGGTAGGCGCCTTCAGCCCGGTCAATGGCCAGCGGGAAGGGTTTGTTGAAGGCCAGGTTATGCTGAACCCCGCCGGGGATGTATTGTTTTGCCTCATCCGTCATCGCTTTCGACTTGGTGCATTTCTCGTCGAAATACTTTTGGAATTCAGCCAATTTATCAGGTTTGATCTTTCGCACCGGCTGATTCACCAGGTTCTTGAGACGATCATAGATTTCTTTCGTGTCGTGCCATTCCGAGATGCCGTACGGATATTCTGCCATGGATATCATCCTCTTCTCTACTCAGAGAGTCCCAATAGATTTGTTTATCTTTCTTCGGTGAACACAACAGGCCCACCGTCACTTTCATTGGTACGTCTTCAGGGATGTGAATTAATCATAGCACACCCGGGTGTCCGTCTGAACAACCGACAAAATTGATGGTTGCATTGATCGGTCATTCTTATTATAATGTCTTTATTGAACAGTGCAACTGTTTAACAAGGCAATATATCCAAAAATAATAACTTCCGTTCACCAATACTTTTGGCATCCGCTGTACTGATGAGAACAGGAGAAAGCCGTGTTGATCTCTAGCATTCGTCAATGTCAATGCTCCACCTGCCGACAGGAATCAGAGCACCCCGACAAGAAAGTCCATCACCAGATCAACCTGATCGTCAGCGAACTGGACGAACAGCAACGCCGCTGGTTCGTCGCCTTCTGCGCCACCCAGGTGGGGCGCGGCGGCGTCAGCATGTTGTCGCAGATCACCGGCATGGATGAGAAGACCATCCACCGCGGACAGGTTGAACTGGAAGAAGGTTTGGCCGGCCGGCCCAAGGGTCGTGTGCGCCAGGTCGGCGGCGGACGTCGTTTGGTCGCATCTGGGACCTCTGAATAAGGTAAAATAGGTGAATTACTCACCAAAAGGCATCGATGACCACACCTGTCCCCAATTTTGTTCTAGATTTGGATCGAAACTTGCCGCAAACCATGCACGAGCAGGCTCGCGATGCCATCATCGCCGCCATTCACTCCGGTCGGGCTGGTTTTTACGTCGGCGATAAGCTGATCAACCAGGAACTCTCGCGTCAAAATCCCATCCATCGCAACACCCTGGCTGCTGTGATGAGTGAACTTGTCCGCCTGGGCTATCTGCGCAGACTGCCCAACAAGGGTTTCGAAATCGTCCAACAGGAGCCAGGACGCCCCACCTTGCTTACCCGGCACATCCTTTCGTTGAGCGAAGTCGCAGAACGCGATCACGTCGATTGCCGTTCCCTGTTGGTGGAGGAAGAGACCGGCATCAAACGCGTGCGCGACATGACCGAATGCGCTGACAAGATCTACAAGAATATGGGGTTATCAGGCAATGACACAGTATCCGTCTTAACGCGATGTCGTTTGATGAAACGAAAGGAAGCCGTCGAGTGGGACATGGTTGCCGTGGAACAATCGTATTTTTCAACTGCCCTCGTGCCCACCCTGCTTGACAGTGCCATCCAACAGATCAATGAAGAAGGTGATTCATCATTCTATCGTCTGCTCAGACGTATCTTTCCAAATGAAGAATTCTTCAAGGCTCATTACGAAATCTCTATTTCGCCGGTACCAAAAACACTGGAAAAAAACTGGGTGGGAAATTCTGATCGACTGATTTCCGTCGTTTCCATCACTTTTTGCTCAAAGGGGGCGGTCGAAATGACCCGCACCTGGTTCGATGCATCGAAGGCTACCCTGACAGCCGGTTCTTTGGATGTAAAACTGGTGGAAACCGGGGCAGAGCAACTTCCCCGCTTGCTTTTTAGTTCGTGATCGCTTGGAACAATAATACCCACCCCTGTTCTTTGAAAGCGAGCCCGTTATGAAAAGTTAAGAGTACCGTCTGTACCCGTACCGCTGGGTAGTTCTTGCAGTTTTCATGTTCATTAACCTGATGATTCAGGTATTGTGGATCTCCTATTCCCCTGTCACCAAAGACGCAGCCACATTTTTCAATACGACCGACCTGAAGATCGGCCTGCTGGCCATGGTTTTCATGATCGCTTTCATTCCTTTCTCGATCCCGGCATCGTGGGCCATTGACACGCGCGGGTTCCGCAAAGCCGTTGGTTTTGGCGCATTGATGATGGGCGTCTTCGGTTTTCTTCGAGGTTTCGCGGGTTCAAATTACACCCTCGTGCTGCTGTGCACGATCGGTATTGCCATCGCTCAACCGTTTCTGATGAATTCGTGGACAACGCTGCCAGCCCGCTGGTTTGAAAAGGAATTCCGTGCCACTGCGGTTGGCCTGATCACTTTGTCCAGTTTGCTGGGTATCGCTCTGGCTATGGTCTTAACTCCGATGCTCTACGAATCGTTTGGCAGCCTGGCGACGGTTCAGATCATTTTCGGTTCGGTGGGTCTGGCCGCGGCCATTCTCTTCATTGGTCTAGCGCGCAACGATCCGCCCACGCCTCCCTGCGCTGATGACCAGGCCACCCGTGCCCTGGTTTTGGATGGGTTAAAGAGCCTGGTCAAGACAAAAATGTTCTGGCTGCTGGCCTTTATCCAGTTCATGGGGATGGCCATTTTCAACGGCATCACCACCTGGATCGAGCCCATTGTCCGCGGGCGCAGCTTCAACTCAGAGCAGGCCGGTAACTTTGGCGCGTTAATGCTGATCGGCGGCGTCATCGGCGCGGTCGTCCTGCCGTCGCTTTCGGACAAGGAACACAAACGCCGGAAGTACCTGCTGATCGGTCTATCTGTCGCCATCCCATTTCTTGTCGGACTTACTTTCTTATCCTCTTACGCGGGTTTGCTGGCTAGCTCGTTTGGATTGGGTTTCTTCCTCACCGCATGCAACCCCATCATTATGCAGTTTGCCACAGAGGTGACCTACCCGGTTCCTGAAGGGACTTCAAACGGCCTGTGCAATTATGCGGACAAGTCTCGGTGGTATTTGTTTACTTAATGGAAGCATTGAAGACCAGCGACGGATCCTTCACGCCGTCTCTATTGCTGGCTGCTGTGTTATTGGTTGGCTGTGTGGTCGTTTCGCTCTTCTTAAGGGATCCCAAGTTTATCGCGGCAGCAAAGGATTCGGCTTCTTAAGCAAGGAGTTAAACTCCTTTTGAAATAATCAGAGAGTGCAATGGTGATCCATCGCACTCCTTTATTTGTTAATTGATCTCTCCCTTTTTGAATTGCGTGCGATACAGGTGCGCATAAAGCCCTGCCTGGGTAAGCAATTCCTTGTGCGTTCCGCGCTCCACGATTCGACCCCGATCGACCACAAGGATCACATCCGCGGCCAGGATGGTGCTGAGGCGGTGAGCAATGACGATGCTGGTTCGCCCGGCCATTACCCGCTTGAGTGCCTCCTGGATCAGTGCCTCGGATTCGCTGTCGAGACTGCTGGTGGCTTCATCCAGCACCAGGATGCGCGGGTTTTTCAGGATGACACGCGCCAGCGCGATGCGCTGTTTCTCTCCACCGCTCAGGCGGTATCCCCGCTCACCCACCACCGTATCATAGTGGTCCGGCAGGTCATGAATGAAATTGTGAATGTTGGCCGCCCGGCAGGCTTGCTCCAACTCTTCAAGGGTTGCGTCGGATTTGGCATAAAGCAAATTCGTGCGGATCGTATCGTGGAACAGGGTGGTCTCCTGGGTAACCATGCCGATCTGCGCAGCGATTGAATCAAGGGTCAGATCACGAAGGTCGTGACCATCGATCAGGATCCTGCCGCGGGTCGGATCATACAACCGCGGCAGCAGGTAAGTGAGGGTGGTTTTACCGGCGCCGCTGGGACCCACCAGCGCGGCCAGTTGCCCGGGACGCACATGGAAACTGACGTCTTCCAGCGCGTATCCTCGCGCCTGGCTGTGGGATTCATTATCCTCGCTCTTCGAGTCAGCTTGCTTTCCCGAAAGCACCGTGATCACGTTCTCAATACTGCCATAACGACGGACATCGCTCAAGAAGGGCTCGTCGCCAACTTCGTACATGAATGAAACGTTTTCAAACCGGATATCTCCCTTGACATCCTTCAATTCCAAC
>CAYWCH010000166.1:0-5951 GCA_964456715.1 uncultured Anaerolinea sp.
GTCAGGCTGTCATGGGCATACGGGCCGAACAGGGACGAATACAGGTTGAGCGCCCGGACGGTGGCATCAAGGGCAGCCTGACCGGCGGTCGCGTCCGTTATGAAGACAAAAGCTCTCACGCGTACGTTCCCGGCATACGACTCGTACATCTCGTAGTTGCTGCTGCCCGACCAGGTAAAATTGCGCGCGTCCTGCTGCTGGAAATGAAAGACGCCGGAATCATCGATGCTTGCCCTGGCACTGGCCGCGATCATGAAGCCGTCCGGCGCGCCGTCCACCGTCACGTCCACGGCATAATCCGCCAGCTCATAGACCTGGTATTCACCCACGTGACCGGGATCATGAACCAGCCAGCCGCTGCCATCAATATACGGCGCGACGTAGGGGTACCACCCCGAAAGGTTCACCTGGGTAACGGTGAAGCAAAACACGCTCTCCGTCCCGGGTGGGTAGAGGAAAAAATTAATCTTGATGTTAATACTGTCACCCGGCTGCAGCGGTTCAGCCAGTGGAATCGTCAGCCTTTGTTTGTCCAGTGTGTACCCTTCCAGCGCCGACCCGTCATCGCGGGTGAGTGAAACCAGCTCGAAAGCGCCGTAAGTCAGGTTGGGTTCAACCACGAAGACCAGTTCGTTCATCGCTGCTGTGGCGCGGTTGGTGTATAGTACTGATTCGCTGACTGTGAGTTTCCGCAAGGGATAATCGAGCACGGCGGAAAGGGTGTACTGCGTGCGGGTGTTGGCCGGCGCCGTGGTGGGGGTTTGGGTGGGGATTGCCGTAGCTGTATCAGTCGCCTGACCTGATGTTTCAACAGGCGGGGCGGGGGATGGAGCCGTTGCCGCGCCCTGATGGCTGCAGGCAGCCAGCAGAGCGACCGCCAGCATCAAGAGGATCGGAAAAGCAAATCTTCTCATCGCTCTTAGATTATCACAAAATATGCGCTCAGGGGAACCCGTCATTAGTTAAGACCCAGGTTCAAGAGATGAAAAACTCCCCAGCGGGTGCGAAGCGTGGGGAGTCTAACAGGCAATCGTTTACGCCAGGCGCTTGATGTAGCAGCGGAAGCGCTTGATGATGCGGTTCCCGAAGTACTTCCACATCACCTGGATGTCGTTGTTGGTCTCCAGGTTCAGGTTGGTATCGACGGTCTTGATGCCGTATTTCTTGAAGGTGTTGTAGATCTGGTTCATCATCATGCCGTTAACGCCCTTGCCCAGGTATTCATCCTTGATGCCCACCAGGTAAAGGTCGGCTTTGTCGTTCTTCTTTAACGCCCGCAGCAGGGGAATGAACCCGAAGGGGAACAGGTAGCCGCGGTTCTTCTGCAGGGCTTTGGAGAGCGAGGGGAAGGTGATACCAAAAGCAACGACCTTGTTGTTCTCATCCATCACCACGGGGATGTAATCGAGGTTGGCCATGCCGAAAAATGAATTGACATAGTGATCAACCTGTTCCCGGCTCAAGGGCACTGTACCGTAGAGTTTTCGATAAGCTTCTTCCAGAACACCAAAGATATCAGGGGCGATCTTGAGCAGGTCGCGTTTCTTGCCCTTGAAAAGGTGCAGCTTGCTGCGCTTCGCGACGATCTCGGCGGCGCGGGCGATCTTCTCGGCAGACTCATCCGTGAGGGTGATCTCGTAATCCACCCAATCCACGTCCTTGGTGTAACCCAGGGCTTCGATGTGTTCCTTGTAATAGGGATAGCTGTAATTGCTCGCCAGGGTCGCCACCTGGTCGAATCCTTCGATCATCAACCCTTCGCGGTCCAGGTCGGTGAAACCCAGCGGGCCGTGAACGCCCACCATACCCTCTTCCTTTGCCCAATTTTCCACGGCGCCGATCAGGGCTTTGCTGACCTCGCGGTCGTCGATAAAATCGATCCAGCCGAAGCGCATCAGCTTGGCGCCCCATTTGATCTCTTCCTTCGGCATCAAGATGGCGGCCACGCGGCCGGCCACTTTGCCGTCTTTATAGGCCATCCAGTATTTCGCCCTGGCTTCCTTTAAAGCGGGGTTCTTATCGGGCGAGAGGTTGCCGACTTCATCGTCGTAAAGGTTGGGGACGTAGTAGGGATTGTTCTTGTACAGATCAAGCGGAAAACGGATGAAGGCTTTCAGGTCTTTAGGGGTTTTCACTTCTCGAAGTTCGATTGTCATGAAGAATGAATCCTTGGATGAAATTGATAGTATGTTTGTAACACAGAAGACCGTTCTTTATATCATGATTAATGGTAATTAACACCAATTTTGATATCTGGTTACTTGCGCTATACATCTATCTGTTTGGAAAATCCAGCAATACAGGAATTCGCCAAGATGGATTCTGGAAAACCCGGAACTTTCACAAGGAGGATTCGTCTATATGTTAGAAATGAAAAATGATAGGAGGAAGAATGAACAAACTGATTTTGATCCTGCTCCCCCTGATGTTGGTCTGTGCGCTGACCTTGAGTGCCTGCGGCAGCTCAGATGCGCTGGCCGGCACCTCGTGGACGCTGGTTTCGTACGGCGACCCGGCCAACCCCACCGCGGCTGTGAGCGGCGTCGATACCAACCTGGATTTCGCGCAGGACGGCACCCTGGGCGGCAGCATGGGCTGCAACAGCTTCGGCGGCGATTACAAGGTGAAGGGCAGCCAGATCGTTTTCGGCAGCCTCTTCTCCACCATGATGGCCTGCGACGAGCCGCTTATGAGCCAGGAGACCGCGACCTTCGCGGTGATGTCGGGTACTGTTGATTTTGCGATCAACGGCAACAACCTCACCATCACCTCAGCCGATGGCAGCCGGGTGCTGAACCTGACCAAAAAGTAAGCGAAACACTGAGCTAAGCGGATCCCCGGGTCACCCCCGGGGATTTCTCAATCCTCGAGTATGAAGGTGATCTTCATCTCAACGCGGTATTCACTGATCTGACCGTCCTTGCCGACCACCACTTCCTGGTTTTTGATCCAGGCGCCGGCAACGTTCTTGAGCGTCTTGTTGGCGCGGGCGATCCCCACACGAATGGCGTCATCGAAACTCTTGGTTGAGCTGGCTTTGACCTCGGTAATTCTTGACACAGCCATGGCATTCCTCCTATCGAATGGCAAATCAAAGTTATGGTTTTCTCATCCCATCTTAGCGCTTCTGGAGAATTTTTTCAAGCGAGCCGGGTCGGATAATTTTGATAATGGATTTACAGGAGAATTTACAGATCCAGCCCATCGCCCGCATGCAGCCTGGAGACGAGGTCGTCGACGAATTTAAAGGCCGGCATGCCGTCGATCACGTCGTGGTCAATGGCCACCGACAGATGCAGGATGTCGCGCTTCGTGATCTCGCCATCATGGACGGCGGGCTTCTTGTTCAGCGTGCCGATACCGATGCCGAGCGGATGCATCGAGGTGGGGAGGATCCAGCCGCTGTAGCGCCCGACCGTACCCAGCGAGGTGATCATCACGGTGCCCATCATGGCCTGCATGCGCTGCGGGTTGCCCAGGATGAAGCGGCGCATGATCCACAAGCGCAGCCATTGCGGCATCCCCGCCGCGAGTTTGAGGAAAAAGGCGTTCTGCCCCTTGCCGAGCACCAGGTTGCCCTCGTCCACCACCGCCTGTCCGACCGCGGCCTGGATCTCGTCGTTGATCTGGAAAAAGGTCTTCTCGTTGGCGCCGCGCAGCACCAGCGGCAGCGGCACGGCAACTCCCTCCACGCTCTTTTCGACCACGGTGGAGATATTGACACTATTAAAGGCGACAACACGGTTTTTCCCCCGGTGCGCCCCGCTGATGGGGGGATGCAGTGCTGCCGTATCCGCGGTGACCTTGATGAACCAGGCCAGGAACGACACCTTTTTGCCCGGCGCGCGCAGCGCTTTGATCTTCAGCAGCGCATCGGTCACGTCCACCTCGAGCAGGGCGCGCACGAAGTGACGGTCGCGGTCCAGGCGCCCGGTGTCGGCGGTGAACTGCCTCACCGGCGGATATGTAAAGACCCTGAAATCTTGATTGTTCATCGTTCACCTCAAGGGGTTAAACGACGGATTTCCCGTCCTTTTGCAGACAATAACTGCATGTGCCAAACAAGATCAGGTGGTTGGTGACGATTTCGAAGTGGTGTTTGTCGTTCAGCGAGGTGAAGAAACGCAATACATCATCATCACCAATCGTGATCACACTGCCGCACTTCTGGCATACCAGGTGATGATGTTTCTCGTCAGATACCATCTCATAGACGGCTGAACCGGTGCCCATATCCGAGACAGAGACCCTGCCTTGATCGACCAGGCGCTCCAGCGAGCGGTATATCGTGGAATGGTTGACCGCCGGCAGCCTGCCGCGGATCTCTTCCAGCACCTGGTTCGAGGTGAGGTGGGCATGTTCGTGTGAGAGCAGTTCGATGATCGTCTGATCGACCGACGAAGTGCGCATTCATCCTCCATATTTATAATGCAAATCTTTGCATTTGCTAAATATTGCATTATAATTCATTCATCACTTGATTCCATTCTATCACTTCAATCAAAAGCGAGGTTCATCATGTTGCATTCCATTTTGCTCTCCCCACAGCCCATGCACATTCCTGATGGGTTCCTTTCGGTGGTTGTATCCGTTGTTTTCTGGATCATTTCTGCTGTTGTGCTGGTAATCGCGCTACGCAAGACCCGTGAGACTCTGGCCGAACGCCAGGTGCCGCTGATGGGCGTGCTGGCAGCCGCCATTTTCGCGGGTCAGATGCTCAACTTCAGCGTCACCGGCGGAACCTCTGGTCATCTGTTGGGAGCCGCCATTGCCGTCATCCTGCTCGGCCCCTGGCCGGCGGTTCTGGTGATGACAGCGGTGGTCTCGGTGCAGGCGCTCTTCTTCCAGGACGGCGGTCTGCTCGCACTCGGCGCTAATATTTTCAACATGGGCATCGTCGGTGTTTTCGTCGCCTATGCCGTCTATCAGCTTCTGATCCGCCTGTTCAAAAACACTTCCCGGGGTACGCTTGTATCCGGGTTCATTGCTGCCTGGAGTTCAATTTTCATCGCTTCACTGGCGTGTGCCCTGGAACTAGCTCTTTCGGGTACTTCTCCGGCTAACGTTGCCATCCCTGCCATGGCCGGGATCCATGCGCTGATCGGTGTGGGCGAGGGGTTGATCACCACTGCCGCACTGGGGTTCATCCTGGCAACACGCAAGGACCTGCTCGTAAAGGACGATTCCCGCTCCATCGGCAGCAAGGGCATCTTCGCCGGTGGACTGCTCATTGCCGTGGTGCTGGCCGTGCTTTCGCCTCTGGCTTCGAGCCATCCAGACGGGCTGGAATGGGTGGCGGAGCAGCATGGTTTTCTGGATTCGGCCAAAGAAGCCCTGTTCAATATCCTGCCCGATTACACGCTGCCCGGTATTGAAAACCCCGCCCTGACAACCATCGCAGCCGGGATCGTGGGAGTGGTCATCGTCTTTGGCGTGGCTTACGGTGTTGCCAGCGCGGAGAAACGGGCCAATAGTCTTAAGAAGGTACAAGAGTAGTCTTGATCGAACTGTACTCTCATCGAAAAAGCCTCATCCATCGTATGGACGCAAGGATCAAGCTGATGCTGACCCTTGCGTTCATCGTTTGCCTTAACTTGCTGCCCTTCCAAGCCTGGGCAGCGTTCATATTGTTTCTATCGCTGGCAATCGCTGCGGCGCTGCTGGCGAATCTCAGAATCGGTTCTGTGCTCAAGCGTTCACTGATCGCGTTGCCCTTTGCCCTGGCGGCGCTGCCGTTGGTCTTCACCGGACCAGACCCCATGAGCTCCCTGACCCTGTTCGACGGCATTCATCTAAATATCAGCCTGCCGGGGACGGAACGTTTTGCCGCCATTGCCGTGCGCTCGTGGATCTCTGTTCAGGCTGCCGTATTGCTGGTTTCGACCACACGTTTCATTGACCTGATGACCGCCTTGCGCCAGTTCAAGGTGCCGGCGCTTTTTGTCTCCATC
>CAYWCH010000167.1:0-1233 GCA_964456715.1 uncultured Anaerolinea sp.
TGAGGAAGAAGGAATAAAGAAAACCTGCGAAAATGAGTTCAACCGGGTTTATCAGTTAACTTTCGCGAAGTTGGAAGTTCTGCGTAGTAAATCTGACAAGATGACTGGATTGATGAAATTTTTACGATCGTTATTGAAAAGACAATTCTAGTAAGTCAGCTTGCCATAAAGGTAAGCTGAAGTAGTTTTCCTGTGATATTGCATAATCTCAAATAAAGTTTGATTTGAATCGGGATCGTGCAGATCTGGCATTAACTCTGATAATGGAAACAACAGGTGATCCATAAAAATAATTTGAGGATCCTGTATCTCTCCATTGAAAAGCAAAATGTCGAGGTCGATCGGTCTTGGAGCGTTTTTGTCAGTGGTACGCACACGGCCAAGTTTCTCTTCGATCTGACAGAGGATTTCTTCCTTAAGATCGTGAAGAGAACAGTCCGTCTGCAAAGACGCGACTGCATTCAGGAATGGCGGGCTGACAATTCCGATCGCTTCGGTGTGCCAGAGGGAAGAAACCTCGCCGATTGTTACCTGCCCGGATAAGAGACGCAGCGCTTTTGGAATATTGATCTCCGGTTCGATGTTTGAACCGATCCCAATATATGCCAGGTTCATCAGGTTCTTGATCTTTCAATTTCCACGCCGACTGATTTGGAGAATCTGACTGCGCCGGGTTTTTCAACGCGTACTTGAACCTTTTCCACATGCGGTTCATCGAGCACAAGGTTGGCGATATCCGTTGCCAACGCTTCCACAGTGTAGCGCTGCACTTTCTCAACATGTGCCAGTACTTTCTTTGACACAGTGCGGTAGTTCACGCTATCTTCCACATTATCGCTTTCACCGGCTTTACGGATATCAGCAAAGATCACAATATTCACCAGGATATCCTGAGGCTGTTCACGTTCGCGGTCACTGATGCCGATCACGCCCCGGATTAATAGGTCATTAACGAAAATTCTGTCCATGTTCGCTCCAACTTCAAATGATATGACGGCCGCCGTCAACGTGAATGATCTCACCGTTCACGTAGGCAGGACCCTGTAAGAGGAACAAAAAAGCTTCCTCAAATTCATGGATTTTCGCCCAGCGTTTGAGAGGGACCTGGGTAAGGATGTTGTCGTTTTGCGGTTCTTTCGATGGGGGCAGGATCGCTCCCAAAGCCAAAGCATTGACGGATATATCGGGTGCGGCAGCGATGGCTGTCGCATGTGTCAAAGATGCAAGTGCGGA
>CAYWCH010000167.1:1244-3053 GCA_964456715.1 uncultured Anaerolinea sp.
CTCTTCCGGGACGAATCGCGCGCCAATCCAGCATGTTAATGATCCGTCCCTGTTCACCTTGGATATGTTTTTTTATGAATGCCTGGCTCAAAATAAATGGTGCAGTCAAATTTATATTCAGGCAGTCTTGCCAGGTGGAAAGGTCAGTCTCAAGCATTCCACCGGGAGTAAAGACGGATGCATTATTCACCAACCCAAATACCGGTCCATGAGAAAATGCTTCTTCAGCGAAACGCGACATTTCATTAGAATGGTTAAGATCTGCCTGGTGAATCCAGCATTCTCGCCCGAGAGCCTTGATTTCTTCAGCGGTTTCCAACGCCAACTCCGGGGAATGCCCATGGTGGAGGATGATATCGGCGCCAGCGCGAGCTGCTGCCAGTGCCATGATTTTCCCCAACCGATAGGCGGAACCGGTGATTACGATCTTTTTATTCGTGAGATCTTCCATGACTACATTATAGTAAAAAAACGCAATCCACATACTCTGAATAAGAAAAACTTGACAAAGTATGTCCTAAATGCTATATTATTATCACCCACCCCCTATGGGGAGGGGTAGGAGACAAATAGGATGAAAAATCAAGACGCACTGGCAAGGCTTAAGACAATTGAAGGACATATCCGCGGGATCGAAAAGATGGTCGAAAATGGCGAGTATTGTATTGACATTATCCGACAGATCCAGGCGGTGCAATCCGCATTGAACAAGGTGAGCACCACTGTCCTGGATGGACATCTCAATTCCTGTTTGGTGACCGCCATCCGCGGTGATGACGTCAAAGAACGGGAACGTGTCTTGAATGAGATCGCAGAGATATACGAAACTGCAACAAAAGTCTAAAGGAGAAAAATGAAAACAGTAACCTATACTGTACCGAATATCAGTTGCATGCATTGCGTTCACACGATCAAATCAGAATTATCTGAGGTGAAAGGTGTGGCTTCGGTCAATGCAGATGCAGCGACCAAACAGGTGTTCGTCGAATTCGATGCACCCGCAAGTGAAGCAGAGATAGAAAAAGTTTTAGCTGAGATCAATTATCCCGTAAAGAAGTAATTAGACTATCGAGGGCAGCATGGCAGAGAACAAACAGGTTGTGCTTCCGATCACGGGGATGACCTGCGCCAATTGTGTGGCAACAATCGAACGGAATGTGAAGAAACTACCGGGAATCGAAACTGCGGTTATCAACCTGGCATCTGAACGGGCGACGATCGCCTTCGACCCCGGTCAATTAACTATTGACGAAATCGTCAATATGATCGATAAAGCCGGTTATGGTATCGCCTCAGGGGAAATGGATCTTAAGTTCAAGCGTCTGGGTGACAGCGCGGATGCCAACCGTTTGGAAAAAGTACTACTTAAGATTGATGGGGTTCAGACTGTCCAAGCTAATCTGGCGATTGATGCAGCTAAGATAAAGTACATCCCCACGCTGGTTACGCAACAGGATATTCATAAGGCGGTGATCGGTGCCGGATTTGGACTGTTGGAGACCAGCTCAAATGGCGAAGATGCCGAAGCCAGGGCTCGCGAGACTGAGATCAGACACCAACTGCAGTTACTGGTGGTTGGTTTAATACTGACCATACCTCTGTTCGTTTTTTCAATGTTGCGCGATTTCGATATCCTTCCGCATGCAATTGGGCATTCCTGGTGGATGAACTGGTTGTTGCTAGCCCTCGCTACTCCGGTGCAATTCTATGTTGGCTGGCAATATTATGTCGGCGCTTACAAGGCATTGCGGAATAAATCCGCCAATATGGATGTTCTTATTGCATTGGGATCGATGGCAGCGTATCTGT
>CAYWCH010000167.1:3063-3376 GCA_964456715.1 uncultured Anaerolinea sp.
ATTCTCTGCCGGTGGTGTTTGGATGGGTCGGCGGTCATGTTTACCTGGAGACAGCGGCAGTCATCATCACCCTGGTGAGTTTGGGAAAATACCTGGAAGCGAAAGCCAAAGGGAGCACTTCCGATGCCATCAAGAAACTGATGGCTTTGCAGGTAAAGACAGCAAGATTGGTCGTAGATGGCAAGGAAACGGATATCCCAATTGAGGATGTCAAAAAGGGAGACATACTGCTCATCCGTCCCGGAGAAAAGGTACCGGTGGATGGCGTAGTGATCGAAGGCAAGACATCAATCGACGAATCGATGCTGACTGG
>CAYWCH010000167.1:3386-5923 GCA_964456715.1 uncultured Anaerolinea sp.
TAAAGTGACCGGGGCTACCATGAACCGGCAGGGATCGATCAAGATCGAAGCTGTCAATGTTGGCAAAGACACCGTATTGGCACAGATCATCCGCTTGGTTGAAGAAGCCCAGGGAAGCAAAGCCCCAATCCAAAAATTGGCGGATCAGGTTTCCGCAGTGTTTGTACCGATTGTGGTATTGATCTCAGCGGTTACGTTTTTGGTCTGGATGTTCCTGATCCCTGCCATCGCACCTTCCAGTCCATTTACCAGAGCGTTGCTAACAGCGGTGGCTGTTCTGGTGGTTGCCTGCCCGTGTGCAATGGGACTGGCGACGCCGACTGCCATCATGGTGGGAACCGGAAAGGGTGCTCAAAACGGGATCCTGTTCCGTTCTGGTGAAGCGCTTGAACGCGCACAAAAGATCAATACGATTGTACTGGATAAAACCGGCACTATCACCACCGGGCAACCTGTGGTTACCGATGTAGTGGTTGAATCGAAAAACATTAATGAGAACCGGTTGCTTTCATTAGCTGCCAGCCTGGAAAGGAACAGCGAACACCCTGTTGCCGAGGCATTAATCGCGGAAGCAGGAAATCGCGACCTTAAACTCAAGGATGCTGCCGGTTTCAAATCCATCGCCGGGCAGGGGGTGAGCGGCGAAGTGGAGAGTATGCAAATTTCCATCGGCAACAGGAGTCTGATGCAGTCAATGGGAATCGAAACAAATGCCGCCGAATTAAAAATCGAACCGTTGGAGAAACAAGGAAAAACAGTACTGTTAGTTGCTGTCAGCGGAGAACTCGTTGGTTGGATTGCCGTTGCTGACGTCATCAAACATACTTCAAGGGATGCTGTCCGGGAATTGCGCAACATGGGTTATGACGTGGTGATGTTGACCGGTGATAATCCGGTCACAGCACAAGCAATCGGTCGGGAGGCCGGAATCGAGAAAGTAATCGCCGGCGTGATGCCCGGTGAGAAAGCCAATGAGATCAAAAAATTACAGGACAATGGAATCCATACTGCAATGGTCGGGGATGGGGTGAACGATGCTCCGGCACTGGCGCAGGCTGACCTGGGGATCGCCATCGGTACCGGAACGGATATCGCCATGGACGCAGCACCGGTGACATTGATCAGCGGCGATCTGTGCAATATTGCCAAAGCAATTCGTCTGTCAAAACGGACCGTCAAAACAATCCGACAAAATCTGTTTTGGGCGTTCATTTATAACGTGATCTTGATTCCGCTGGCAGCCTCGGGAAATATGGATCCGATGCTTTCAGCAGCAGCAATGGCCTTTAGCAGTGTCTTTGTCGTGACAAATAGCTTGAGGATACGGCGCGCAAAGATCTAGACAACGAGAGGTTGGTACCCCGCCAGCCTCTTTTTATTTCAATAATTTGGCTGCGTGGTACAATAACCAAAACCAATTTGGAAGGCACATCATGAACGAACTTGAGAACAAAGCAGTCAACACGTTACGGTTTTTATCGGTCGATGGGGTTCAACAGGCCAACTCCGGTCATCCGGGCTTGCCGATGGGAACGGCCGCCATCGCTTTTACGATTTGGACTCGGCACTTAAAAACTGATGCAAAGGATCCGCAATGGCCCGACCGTGATCGGTTCATCCTTTCCGGCGGGCATGGATCGATGCTTTTATACAGTCTGCTGCATTTACATGGATTTGGATTAACCCTCGATGATTTGAAGCAATTCCGGCAGTGGGGCAGCCTCACTCCGGGGCATCCCGAATATGGCTGGACCAAAGGTGTGGAAGCGACAACCGGTCCGCTGGGGCAGGGATTTGCCAACGGCGTGGGAATGGCAATTGCTGAAGCCCACTTGGCCGCGGAGTTCAACAAACCCGGGCACAAAATTGTCGACCATTATACCTATGCCATCGTGACCGACGGCGATTTGATGGAAGGGGTGACCTCGGAAGCTGCTTCTCTGGCTGGCCACCTCAAGTTGGGAAAATTGATCTACCTGTACGACGACAACCGCATCAGCATCGATGGTTCGACGGATATCGCTTTTACCGAGGACAGGGGTAAACGATTTGAAGCTTATAACTGGCAAGTGCTATATGTCAAAGATGGAAACGATGTGGATGAGATCGATGCTGCCATCAAAGAGGCGAAGAAGGACGACCGCCCATCATTGATCGTATGCCGCACCCACATTGGTTATGGCCTGCCGACCCGTCAGGATACTTCCAAAGCCCACGGTGAACCACCCGGAGACGAAGAGTTGAATGGTGCCAAGAAGATACTGGGTTGGCCGGAATCACCCCGGTTCTACGTTCCGGAGGATGTGGCTGAGCTATTAAAAAAAGTTGCCGAAGCCGGCAATGGAAAACATAAAACCTGGCAAGAAAAATTCGCTGAGTATGGCAAGATGTACAACAAGGAAGCCAAAGAATTCGACCGGAGAATGAATGGTGGATTCCCTGAAGGTTGGGACAGCAGTCTGCCAGTCTTTCCGGCTGATGAGAAAGGGATGGCCACCAGGGTTGCATCCGGTCAGGTATTGAACGCAGCAGCCGCT
>CAYWCH010000168.1:0-5905 GCA_964456715.1 uncultured Anaerolinea sp.
GTGCTGTTTTTGTTTACCGGGATCGTCGCCACAATGATCTTCGATACCATATATAGTTATCAATCCTATATTGGAGCATTTAAAGGTGGGGGCGTTATTGATCTGGGGTGGATAACAGGCTACCTGTTTATCGGCCTTGCCGGTTACGCTCAAATCCTGGCTCAAAAGGAAAACCTGCCGGATAGACGGAGACTATCCCTGGAGAGATTGCAAAGAGTTGTCAAAAAGGCAACTCCTTACCTGCCCTTTGTTTGGATGCTGTTTGCCTATGTCCTGTTATTCATCGGTTCCGGCATATCCCATACCCGCACTTTTACCACGCTCTATATCGGCGTCGGCGTCATCATCGTGCTGGTGATCTTTCGGCAATTTGTCGCTCTCTACGAAAATTCACTTCTGAACCGTCAATTGCTTGTCGCGCTGGAGAAAGTGCAGATCCAATCAAAGGTGCTGGAGACCACCAACCAGGAACTGCAAGCTGAAATCTCCAATCGCATTAAGGTGGAAGAGCAGCTTTATTATGACGCTCGGCACGATTCGCTGACCGACCTGCCTAACCGCATCTCGTTCACCGAGAGGTTGAAGCTGGCAATCGCAGAATCAAGAAGTTCCGATGATGTTCATTATTCGGTTCTATACATGGACGTGGACCAGTTTAAAGTGATCAACGACAGCCTGGGCCACCACATGGGAGACGAATTGCTGAAGGTGATATCATCGCGCTTGAAGAGTTGTTTGCGCAGCAACGACGCGGTCGCCCGCTTGGGCGGTGACGAATTCGTGTTCCTCATCGAAAACACAAATAACGAGAACTCGGTGGAAACGGTGATCAACCGCATCCGGACCGAGTTGGCAAACGCGATCCTCCTCGAAAACCATCCTGTATATATCACCACCAGCATCGGGGTGGTTTGGAACCTGCGCGGCTATGACTCACCCAACAATATATTGCGCGACGCCGACCTGGCGATGTATCAAGCCAAACACCTGGGCAAAGACCGCTACGAGGTGTTCCACGAGGGAATGCGCCTGAAGATGATCTCGCGCATGGAACTGGAGGAGAACCTCCGTAAAGCGATCAAACATCATGAACTGGAGCTTTTCTACCAGCCCATTTTCTCGCTGATGGATAACCGCATCGTTGGTTTGGAAGCCCTGCTGCGTTGGAACAGTCCCGCATTTGGGATGGTCTATCCCGGCGAATTTCTACCGGTGGCGGAGGAAACAGGGTTGAGCCAATCGATCGGGAATTGGTGTATCACCGAAGCCTGCCGCCAGGTCAAGCAATGGCAAGAGCAATGGCCTGAATTGTGCGATTGCTACTTCTGCATCAATATTTCGGTTAAGCAGTTTGCCAGTGACAGTTTTATCGGAAAAATTCGCAACGTTATTGCCGAAACAGGGGTGGATCCGACCACCATCCGGCTGGAGATCACCGAGAATGCGCTGATCGAGTACAGCAACGAAGTGATCAAGAAGATCAAGCAGTTTGACGCCCTTGGCATCCGGTTGTCGATCGACGATTTTGGTACAGGTTATTCTTCATTGTCGTATTTGAAGGATATCCCGGCGGTCTCATTGAAGATCGATCAATCCTTCACGCGCGAGATCGGCATAAACAAGAATTCGATGGATCTGATCAAGACCATGATCGCGCTGGGCCAAAACCTGGACATGGAGGTGATCGCCGAGGGCATCGAAAGCATGCAGCAGCTTCAAGAATTGATCGATCTGAAATGCCGGTACGGTCAGGGCTTTTTGCTCTCGCTGCCGTTGAAAGCGGAAGAGATGGAAGAATTTTTGAGCATGAAATCCCTGCTTTTTGTGAATCACAGCACCGTTTGATCCTTTTCAGAGGATTTGACCATGATCGAAAAAGCCATCCTGACCGGGATGGCTTAAATATTTTTATTTCCAGCCCTTTCAATTAATCAGATGAAGGGATTATAAAAGCGGCTGTGGTTAATGAATACCGAAACACCAATCGTGATGCCAAAGATGATCGTGGAAAGGATGAGCGATAAGTAATCGCTTTGCGTCAGACGGCTGATGGTGTACCAGGTACGCTTCTTGAGTTTGCCAAATCCGCGCAAGTCCATGGCGTTGGTGACGATTTCAATACGTTCCAGCGTGGAAAAGATGAGCGGGATGACGATGATGAGCGAGTTCTTGAAGCGGTCACCCAAACTGGCCTGGGCACCCAACTCCAACCCGCGTGCCTGCTGCGCCTGGCTGATATCGTGATAAACACGCTGAACGTCGGGGAAATAGCGCAGGGTGAGCGAAAAAGCATAAGCTGCCTTGTAGTTCACCCCCACCTTGTTCATCGAAGAAGCGAACTCACTGGGATTGGTGGTGAGCAAAAAGATGATACCCAAGGGAATGACAGAGAGGTACTTGAAGAACTGGGTCACCTGGTATAAAAGCTGCTCCTGGGTGAGCACATAGCGCCCGACCCCGCGCCAGATCACATGCCTGGTACCGTAGATCTCCACGCCCTGTTCCGGCGCGAAAAGGAAAGTAATGATGGCGTTGATGACGATGAATACCAGTACGTAATAGATCATCAACTTGATCTGGCTGAATTTGATGCGCGAAATTCGCAAAATGATGACTGAAAACACCAGCACGCCAAGGATGACGCGGATGTCATACGAGAACATCACGGCGAAAGTAAGCAACAAGAAACAGATCAGCTTTGTCAGACCCGAAAGCCGGTGGATGAAGGTATTTTCGTAATTGTATGAAAAGAGTCTGGCTTTCATGCGGCGAGGCTCCTTTCATAATCAATGAAGTTTTGCACAAATTGGGTCTTGTCGGGAATCCCGGCCAGTTCCGCCAGGTGGTAAAGCGAAGTCTCTTTTAGATTGGCTTCTTCGATGACTTGTCCATTGGTCAGGACTACCGAAGCAGCTGTATCTGCCACGATGCGTCCGCCCGCAAGGACTATGGCACGCGGGGTATATTCCAGCATCAGGTGCATGTCATGCGTGATCAGGATGATGCTGACGCCCGACTCGTTGATCTCGCGCAGAAATTCCATGATCTCGCTGTAATGGCGGTAATCCTGCCCGGCGGTGGGTTCATCAAGGATGAGGATGCGCGGATCGAGCACCAGGATGGAGGCGATGGTGACGCGCTTCTTTTGCCCGTAACTGAGCGCGGAGATCGGCCATTCAATGAATGGAGCCAAACCGCAGACATCGAGCACTTTTTTGACGCGCGGTTTGATCTCCTCCTCGGAAACGTGGCGCAGACGCAACCCCAGCGCGACCTCGTCATAAATGAGCGTTTTCGAGATCATCTGGTTGGGGTTCTGCATCACCACACCTATGAATTCAGCGCGCTGCTTGATGGATTTCTTCTTCAAGTCTTCGCTCCGATAAAGAACCGCTCCTTTATCCTCTTTTTCGAAGCCGACCATGATCTTGGAGAGGGTCGATTTACCGGCGCCGTTCTTGCCGACGATGGAAACCATTTCGCCTTCGCGCAAATCGAAATCGATCTCGCGCAGGGTCTTGTGAAGCCCATCGTAGGAAAAACTCAGGTGGTCCACTTTGAGAATGGACTCATTGTGGTTGCTCAGGTCGGGGTGCTTCACCGAACGGCTCCACTTGCGCAGCTCTTTGTTCACTTTGCTTGTGTCCAGGCTCCAGATGTGACCGGGCTTCATGTCTGGCGTTACCTTGATCTTCGCATATTTCATGGCGGTGACGTAGAGCGGTTCGCGAATGCCGTTGCTGGTCAGGATATCGGAGGAAACGAGCTCATCCGCGTTCATGTCAGCGATGATGCGGCCGTCGTTGACCACGATGACCCGGTCCACGTCGCAATGAAGCACATCCTCGAGGCGATGCTCGATGATGAGGATGGTCTTTTTCAGTTTCTTGTGAATATCATCGATGATCTCAATGGCCGTCTTGCCTGTAGCGGGGTCAAGATTGGCCAGCGGCTCATCAAACAGGAGCACATCCACGTCGTCGATCATCACACCCGCCACGGAGGTGCGCTGCTTTTGTCCACCCGAAAGTTCATAGGGCGAGGAATTCTTTAAATTCTCCATGCCTACCATCTCAGCCACCCGGCCCACCCGTTCGACCATCTCAGGGTTGGGAACACAGTCGTTCTCCATGGCAAAGGCAATATCCTCCCCCACAGTCAACCCCACGAACTGGCCGTCAGAATCCTGCAGTACGGTACCAATCATCTTGGAGAGTTGGAAGATATCCAGATCTCGCGTCTCTTTACCGTTGATCTTGAGACTGCCCTCGATGGTGCCTTTATAGTAGAAAGGGATCAACCCGTTAAGGCAGTGTCCAAGCGTACTTTTGCCGCTTCCGCTGGGGCCAACAATGAGGATCTTTTCACCCGGGTAGATCTTCAAGCAAATATCATGTAGAGTAGGTTCAGCCTGTGAAAAGTATTGAAAGGTGAAATGGTCGAATTCGATGATCGGTGTTTTTTGCATCGTTTAGGGGAGTTGCTCCCTTCAATTTTGAGGTTCAAAAGGGTTCAGCCCCAAGTATACCAGTTATGGGCTGAACCCGCCAAAACGAAAGGATGGCAGAAGAAAATCACTGCCATCCTTTGGTGTTACTGAAAAACAGAGGTCGCTAAGCCTTCTTGAGGCTGCCCTTCTTGGTGCGGGTGGCAGCATAACCGATGAGAAGGAGTGTGCCGATGACACCGGCGCTGATAGCGTTCAGCAAAGCGGCAACCGCGCCCTGGGTGAATACCTTGGCGGCGGGTTCAGCATAAATGACGATATCGAGCACGGGAGCAACCACGAGCCATGCGATGGCATTGCCGATGATCTGGATGACATTGAAGGTCAGAATATCCTGCCATCTGATCTCGCCCTCTTCAACCTTGGTGCGTTTGAAGGCAAAGCCGAAAATAAAGCTGGCAACACCACTGGCGATGACCCAGCTCCACCACGGGGAGCCGTATTGAACGGCGTCACTGACCGCGTGGCCGATGAAAGCCATCAAGCCCGCAGCAATGGGGCCAAAGAGAGCGCCAAAGAACGCGCTCAAGCCATACGCAGTCTGGAAGCTGGTCTCAGGCACCCATGACGGGATCTTGACATACATGAACAGCAGCGCGAACAGGGCTGCTCCGATGCCTGCTGCCACGATGGTCTTGGTTGTTACTTTGAAAATTCCTTTCATTTGTTCCTCCTTGGTTAGTCTTTGGGTAAGGATCATTCAACTATTTAAAGATTAAAACCCCAAACGCAATGACCGGTTGCAGTGGGATCATCTTTTCCCTTTATTTTACAATCACTTGCACAGAATCGCCTACATGCAGACCAAGTGTTTTTGCAGCACTGCCGTTGACCACGGCGATCTCGACAAAGGATTCGCTGTCGACCAGGGCCACCAAGTCGCCGGGGCGGCGGTGACCGTATGAGGTCACCAGACCGTGGACGGTGGTATTGCCCACCTTGAAATCGATATCTTCAATCCCTACGACGGCACTGGCAGGCAGGTTGGTGGTGCAATTGCCGAAGGCATCCACCACGCTGATCTGAGCGCGCCAGCCGGATGCAGTCTTTTCAGGCTGCGGCAGCGGTTTGCGCATCATATCTGTGACGGCAGGACCCATGTCGTGGAAATCTGCACCATTGGCCAGCCAGGCACCCACCGGTGAGAAGATGTCGCGGCCATGGAAGGTGTGGCTGACTTTGGGAAGCCAATATTTTTGATTGGTGAGGTTGACGAACTCCACCGGTCCGCCGGCAGCTTCTGCGTCTTCAATGATGGGGGTAAGCACGCCGTTATCGGGGGCCACGAAGTACTGGGTGCCCAGGTGGGCGGCAATGGCGCGGCGTGCGGTACCCACACCGGGGTCGACCACGATCACGTGCACGGTGCCATCGGGGAAGAAAGGATAGGCACGCCAC
>CAYWCH010000169.1:0-5805 GCA_964456715.1 uncultured Anaerolinea sp.
CTTTTTCATTTCAAACTCAGAGATCAACCGGTACATGCCAAAATTGATCCGCCTATCGAAAGCATGCTGATCGGTCCACTTTGACAACGAGACTGCATCTTTTTCAACGTCCAGCGCGGTAAGTCGAATCATTTCGCCCATGTACAATGGTTTACCGATCATTCTTCCTCAACTTCCTCTTCTTCATCCCTGTTGACCAGGGCTTTTCCGGTCAATTCGATGAAAACATCTTCCAGAGAAGGTTCGATACCCTTATTCCATTTGACCAATTTCTTTAACCCGGCTGGAGAATCCAGCGCTATCACCTTGCCGGTGCTCATGATAGCAATTCGGTCGCACAACGCTTCTGCTTCAGCCATGTCGTGCGTAGTCAGCAGAATGGTTGTGCCATCCCGATCTCGCATCTCGCGCACCACTGCCTGCACCTCGCGCTTGGACCGCGGGTCAAGACCGGTGGTCGGTTCATCCAAAAGCAGCAGCTTGGGTTTGGAGAGCAGTGCTCTGGCGATGGCCACTTTTTGCTGCATGCCGCGCGACATCTCTTCCATTGGGCTGGTGATGGTGCTCTTCTCCAGGCCAAGTCGGGTAAGGATCTCGAAGATCTGTTTGTGGGTTTGACGGCTTTCCATTCCATAAAGCCTTGCACCGTACATCAGGTTTTCGAGCGGGCTCAGTTTCTTGAAGAATGAAGCTTCGACTGAAACCCGATTGATCAACTGCTGTACCTGCATGGGTTGTTTGACTATGTCAAAACCAAGCACAACAATCCTGCCCTTGTCTGGGATCATCAGGGTGGAGAGCAGCCGGATCAGCGTTGATTTGCCGCCGCCGTTCGGACCCAGGACGCCAAAGATCTCGCCCTGGGCCACGTTGAAAGATACGTCATTGACCGCGATCACGCAACGTCTGCCGTTTGCGGCGATGACTTCATTACTGTTCTGTTCGGCATCAGCCTCTACGACAGTTGACTTCTTTGCCCGCTGCCAGATCGGTTCGAGCGGTTTCTTGAATTGTTTGCTAACATTCTCAACTACAATCACATTCATCATTGTTCACCTGCCTTACCAGCTCATCAGCTCGGCCTGTAACAGCCCTGCCTGGATGAAAAGGTTATCCTCTTCATCCCGGCTGAGCAGTTCGAAATTCCCTACAGTATTTCGCAGTTCAGCCAGATCTGCGTTTGCTGCCGGAGATCCCATCAAGGCTGATTTGTTGACAACAAATACCCTGGAGAACATCCCGGCGCGCAGGTCTTTCTTTAACTGCACATAAGCCATTCGCTGCAAATTATCCAATTGGTTGATATCAATGTACACCGCAGCCAGGTCTTTCAAGCTCATTACCTGCTTGATCCAGGCCAGACCGGTATATAACTGGCACTTGGCCTCATGGCTGAAACGTTCATCGATTTCGATGGTTCCGCGCACGTAAAACGCAAACGCCTGCGGATTGCGGCCGGAACGGTCAAAATAATCTACTCTGTGCGAGCCGAATTTCAATAACGTTTCCAACATATTCGGCCTCCTTCTTCTCCTCTTGCAAAAACCAGAACCAATGTGGACTGTTCAGTCCGTGATACTCAATTCCACCTTTCTCTTCCTATCCATCTCTCCTCCTTTCGAGAAAAAAATAAAAGGCCCCGGGGAGCACCCGCGGCCTGTTCATGCCTTTAAACAAAACAGCCACGGGGTTTGTCTTGCACCCGTGGCCGCTTGGAATGAACTAGTCTATTCTAACGGGAAACAGGCGCAATGCGACAAGGAGCGGAACCAACGCCGTTAAGCGAGGCAACGCTAATGATCGCGGTATTGATACGAATGCGGTTTATCATTTTTTTGAAGCGCCTGTCCTTTCATTAGAATTTTATTAACAAATCAATTTTATATGATTTGATTGAGGTTGTCAAGACATTAGAACTGATTTTCTTGTCCTGTCTTGTACCTGCCTTTGCGTTTCAGGTTCCAAATATCCTGGTCCTAGATCAGAATAATGGAACCTTACAGATCAATCAGTACTCTGACCTTCCTCCTGCATGAGCCAGATGGTTTCCTTTCTTTCAATTAGCGGATCGTCGCGGTAATGATATTTCTTCCAGATACCGCTCGCAATTTCAACAGGTCTGGAGTCGATGCCGTAACGCTTGAAGTATTGCGTTATGCGGGTGACGTCGCGGAAGAAGATATCCTTTGCGTCTGGATTCTGATCCGGATGGACGGTTTGCGGCAGATCAATGATGCGATAATCGCCATCGAAGTAGAGCACGTTGAAGGCAGAAAGATCGCCATGGACATATCCACAGCCCAGCATGGTGTCGATATCTTTCATCAGGGCCGTGAATGCCGACCGGGCTTCATTTTTCGAAAGGAAAACTTTATTCAAAGTTGGCGCAGCGGTCTCGCGGTCACCAAAATATTCCATCAGGATTACGTTATTTCCCGCGTTTATTGGTCTGGGTACATTAACACCAGCGGCAAACAATTTCTGCAAGGCGTGGTATTCGTGCTGCAACCACGACATTTGCAGTGCATCTTTTCCGACATCCGTTCCCTTATCAATGGCTCGCAAAAAACCATGATCGATGACTACTTTTCCATACTCATCAAAGATTTCCCGGCTTTGCCGGTAGCGCACATCATTGCGCAGGTTGCGGAACATGCGCGGACGATAGAGCTTTGCTGCTACCAATTCTTCTCCGTTTTGCCCGATTGCGGTACAGCAATAGACATTCGCTTCCTTCCCGCCTTTGACCTTGAACAACACGTCAGAAATCTGGGCTTCATCATAGAATGGTCCCAAGTAATGATAGATCCATTCAGCTTCAAACCGTGAAGCGTTAAAGGTGGGTCTGAACACAGCGTCTGCACCGACATCAGCATCATGATGGTTCAATAAGTCATTAAGAACCGCATGCTGTGACTGGCTTTCTTTGATGCGAATGATTCTTTGCCCCTGTTTCAATGTGTAATTGACACTGTCTTCATCAACAAACTCGAAATCTTCGTCGATGTCTTGTTTTATGTTTATCTTAGGCATATCCTATTATCCAAAAGTTCAAAAAAAGACCGCAGGAGCTTCATGCTCCCACGGTCGACCCTGCGCTCATCTGCCAGTTGAAGCAGCAGATTTTAACAAAAAAGCGAGGTGTGTGACACCCCGCGGCAATCGATAATTAGCTGCCTGTTACTATAAGGGGCGTCTGCACAATGAGCATGACAATCTTTCATTATGAACGTTAAATACAATTAGTCTTCTGTTTTTCATGCTGTTGCGCATTGCCTCCTTTCAGATGAAGTAATTACAAAGAAAATAGTAGCATGGGCGGAACCATTTGTCAACCACATCCATATATGATTGCTAAACTCTTTCAGGGCTAAACTTGTTTCAGTTTCCGTTCTGCCAACTCATGTAACCGCGGATGCATGATGAAGTATTGTTTTCCGTCCGCTTTTTTCTGCGGATGTCGCTCGATTTTCCCTGCCAGATAAGCGGTGCATGTGTCCACGAATTCGCGCACCATGATGGGTTCGAAGCGGTCGCGGATCTGCCTGATGGTCTCACCGCTCTCGAACTCGACCTTGCGGTTACGGAGGATATCGCCGGTATCGACGCCTTCATCCATGAAATGAACAGTCAACCCGATGTGTTCGATATCGCCTTTCAGGATCGGCCATTCGACCACGTCCATGCCGCGATATTTTGGCAGCATGCCCATGTGGCAGTTGAGCACGCCGGCGCCGGCCGCTGCCAGCACCTCCCCGCGGAGGAGACCGCCGCCGGTGAACACGACCAGATCCGGTTTGTAATCGTGGAAACAGTCGATCACATTTGTATCATTCAAGTCTTGGCAATAATGAACAGGGATGCCCCTGGCTGCTCCAAGCTCGTCCACGTTCCGAAAATGGATACCTTCTTTCTGCATCATACTGGCCATGGTCTCAAAGTTTGCCGGAGCATAAGCTTTTTGCCGCAAAACGAGTTTCTTCCAGATCTTCTTAAGCAGGCGGTTGCCATCACGGCTGAATTCCGAGATGAAGCGCTTTGGGTTCACCAGCTTGCGTACGAAGATCGCCTGCACCTCCACACCCTGGCGCATTAACAAATCGGTAACCGAGATGGTGTAAAGGCTGAACCTGCTTGGAGAGAAGACGACCACTTTGCTCATAACGTTCCCTCCCCGTTCAGAATAGCCATCCAATGTTCAATCACCAGCGCCGCCCGGAATTGCAGCAGGGCGCAGGAAACCTCATTTTCGTCGCCCCGCAGCCTGCGTTTGAGCGTGGAATCATCCATGATCCACTTCTGGTCGGCCAGTTTGAGAGCGGTGTTCAAGAAACGCAGGTCTCCGGTTTGCCCTCCATAATCCAACAGGAACGCCATCAGGTGCAGGGTAATGAGCTGCGCGTCAACAAGGCTTCCGCATTTCTCTGTGGCACGTTTCTTAAGTGAAGCCAACCGTACCTCGCAAAAGCGCAGCAGCGTTTCCGCCCAAATGGTGACAGTATCCAATGATTCAGCAGTGTATATGCAGTAGCGCAAGTCCAACAAATCCGTGTGCTGCAGGTCTTTAAAGTTGGCATCCTTTGAAAAAACGGCCGATTCTTTGTTGAAGCGTTTCTTCCCCGATTGGATTGGTTCAAGCTGAAAATAATGCAGGGAGCCATCCAGATGCTCCAACGGCAAATACGGGTCGTTCAGGCGCTCAGGTGGAAGATGTGTGATCAATTGCCAGGTATCGCGGATCGCTTCATCATTCATCTATTCAGTCTCCTGCTCAATCGAGCAAAGAGCGATCCGGCCATCCAGACCCTTGATCGCTTCGGCAAAAATATAAAAATCATGGCTGGTCTGCGGACCGTCTGCAAATCCGATGACACCAAACTTGAACCAGCGTTTGGGCAGACCATCGTGTTTAAATCGATTCAAGTCTTGCCAGGTCTCGAGGTCGCGCGAAGCCATCAAGTGGGCAAACCGGTCCTTGACGCCCGGACCGATCTCCTGGGCGGTGGCAGCCAGATAGACGCCGTCCTCGATTTGTTTGATGTACCACACCGGTCCTGGGAAAGCACTTTTCTTCTCGATCTGGCGGGTTTTGCGATCCAGCCGGATATGATAGCTGTCCTGGAGTTGCGAATCCATGATCCAGTGGACGGAATGCTTTTCGAAGAAAACGTTGCAGGTGCGGTAGGTCTGCTGGCCATCGCCGATCCATTCAGTATTCTTAAACTCCCTGTCCGCGCAGAGGATATGGCACTCGTCCTTGAAATCACCGGTGAGCACCCATACCTTCTTCTCAACGGGGTCAAAGTAGCAGCCGTGCACGTGTTTGATACTGCCGGCCGGGAACATATAAACGACCTGCCAGCTACGACCGCCGTCCTGGCTGCGATAAACCGGTACCTCAGCCCGCTCGCCATTGTTGCCGTATTCACCAAAAAAGAGCTCGCTGCCATCAATGACAGCAATGGATTGATGCAGCACATTGCGGCAATTCTTGAGCTGCAGCGTCTCATCGAGCCTGGCAGTTGCTTCATCGTAGCGGTAAACCCTGCCCTGCCTGACGATCACGTACCCGCCATTAACCGGTACCACGTTGCATTTGTCCAGGCGCAGGGCACGCCGGGTCAGCCGGAACCAGCCAAATGGATTTTTCCAGCCATCTCCGGGTAATTGGATCTGCAGTGTACGCTCCCCTTTTTCAACCCTGATCCGGTTATATCTGCTGGTAATACGCATCTCAGCGGAAGCGAAATGGCAGATCTCTCCGGGAATGATTTTTTTGATGGTCAACTTCATGAAAGAAAAAAC
>CAYWCH010000170.1:0-3427 GCA_964456715.1 uncultured Anaerolinea sp.
AAGTCAAGGAAGAGAATGCATAAGGATAAGATAATTAGGGTCAAAAGGACGGCCCGTTTTCAAAACACCAAAAACAAGATGTAATAGTTTGCGCATAGCAGCGCCAATCACCTCCATAGGTCTGAGACCCGATAGAGATGATCTTTCACAGTTACAGGCTTTTTGCCCATTACCATATTCACCATCGTCTCTGTGCGGCTGGGTGCCATGGGCGTGGACGCCGGGACTTCGGGCACCATCTACTTTGATGACTACGACTCGCACAGATACAGCCAAATCGGACTACTGCCCACCCCGGGTACCGAAGACCCAACTCCCACACTGGTAGCAGGCTGGACGAACAAATCGTACAGCTACGACGATGATTCACACAAACATGCGGTTACTGATGTCACTGCGCGAATTTTGCGCCCCTGAGCGAAGCAAATGGGGTAAACCGACGCAAACAACAACCAGACCGCCAATAATTATCGTTATGACGAGAACGGTTGCGGTTTGTGCACCCCCGAGCGCAGCGAGAGGGGCAACATGATCTGCCGCGTAGAGGATGGATTAACATACATCCAGTCGTACAACGCCGAAAATCGCATCATGGGCGTTGTCCTCGCCAGCGGAGATTGTGATACTCTGCCTCTGATCGATCAGATCAAACTCTGGGCGTTCACCTATGATGGGGACGGGAACAAAGTCAAGCAGGTATATACTGATACCAGCAATGACAGCACCTTAATAACTTATTACTATATGGGTGGATCGTACGAAGTCCAGACCGACGAGGACGACAACACCGTGGTCAGGCAGTACTACTCCACGCGAACTATGCGCCCCCGAGCGGTTTGTGCGAGTGGGGTAGGCGGGGGTCAGCGTTGGTCTGTCCATTGACGGTGAACGGAGCTACTACCTCACCGATCACCTGGGCTCGGTCTCTGCCGTGACCGATGATACCGGAACCATTACTTCTGAGACGCGATATACGCCGTCGCGAACTGTGCGCCCCTGAGCGAAGCGAATGGGGTAGGCGAAGTCCGCACCGACGTGGGGACGATTGACGAGACGAATTACGGATATACCAACCAGGAAGTGATTCCGTCACTGGGCCTCATGGACTACAACGCCAGGATGTATGATCCGAACCTTGGCCGTTGGACGCAACCAGACTCTATTGTAGCAGAAGCAGGAAGTACACAAGGGTACAATCGCTACTCGTATTCGAATAACAACCCGCTTAAAAATTCAGATCCCACAGGGCATTTTTCAGAGGATCAAATTAAGGATTTTACCGGTCATTCAAAAGATGAACTTAGCCCAGCATTATGGAAGATGCTAAGAGCTGCACACTTTGGGGATATTTTGTATGGAATTCTCGGGGATAAAAGTTTTGCTTTCATTGGAAAAATTTGGCTTGACAATAATGGCCAGCTAAGCTTTGGTACATTTTCAATTCAGGATCTAATGAAAAGTACCAATAAGGACTGGGCTCTCATTCGCAGTATAAATGGTGGAACATACATGGCTTACTATGCAGGAGAAAAAGGGCCAAATAAAACGCCATATCTTGTAGATTCTGAGTATGATTATTTTGTTGACGGGAAAATTAAATCATGGGATATTAATAATTGGCTTAGAGATTTTCTTATAGGATTTATTACAGGACTTGCAGTAACTGCTATTTGTGGTACTGATCCCATGGCATGCCTTGCTCTTGGTTCTTCTGTGGATTTAGTAACAAGTATTACTCTCATTGGAATTGACAGTGCTAATCCATCTCCAGGAGAGAAGGAAGGTGATCGAGTCATAATGACTTTTTATACAAACAACGAAGGCCAATGTTTGTGGATTCAGAAGGTGATAATTAGAGATAATACGATCATTTCTTATGAAACCTATGAGATTCCCCATTCGTGGTAATGAGTTGTGAAAAAATATTTAGATTGGAAATTAATATGAATCGACGAAAAGTAATATTTGAGAGGTTTTTACTTTACCTTTTCTTTGCAGTAGTTTGTGGGATCCTAATGGCATTGATTATGCATAATAATCTTGCAGGAATTATTGGTGGCGTGATATTCTTCTTACCTTATCTACTCATCATTTATTCAAAGAAATGAGTATCTTAAGCATGAGTCAATGTAAATTGTGTTAATTCTTACTTACGAAAATAAAAAAAACGAAATGCTAGGTGCAATATGTTTTACGAATAGGTTGTTCATCGTAACTATATTACTGGTTGTAAGAGCTATTTATAATAAACTTGTAGGTTTTCTCTATTTTTCAACTTGACGCCAAGGGGGTAGATGCAGGGAATATCATTTACGGTCTGTATACCCCCGAACGATCTTTGTGAGGGGTCTGCGAGAGGTGGTGGACCAACAAATCGTACAGCTACGACGATGATTCACACAAACATGCGGTCACTGATGTCACCGCGCGAATTGTGCGCCCCTGAGCCACGGTCTCACGGTCTTTGCCCCTGGTTTTGAGGGTTGCGCCTTGAACGTTCTTTGTGCGAGGTCTGCGAGAGGTGGTGGGTAATGAAGGGCAAATCTGCTTATGGCTGTTTTACCTCAAGATTGTCAAATGAGATTTCAAGCTGCGGGTCATCGAACGTCCCGGCGATCAGGCCAATGTCGCCGCTGGCGAAGGTGCTGTCAGTCACTTCTGCGGCTTTCATTCCGTTGATATATAGCGTAATCGTTTCCCCGCTGCAGATCATGCGCAGGTGGTTGGGGGTGTTCCCCGCGGTCACCAGCGTGGTGGCCTCAAAATCGTTGGTCAGGTAAACCCGTTCGCCGCTCGTTTCCTTGCCGATCGCGTAATATCCGTCACTGGCGATCTCGGCGAAATAATAATTGTCCGCGTCCTGGTAGCGGCACATCAGTCCGAACTCGTTGTTTTCCGTCCCCGAGGTCAAGGTAGCATCCACCTCGATATCAACGTCGGTGAAGTTCTGTCCCGCATGAGTCCAGATTAGGTACTGCGCCTGGTTCACCTTGATCACGTAGGAGCCATTTGTGTAGCCGGCCGTGCCGGCGTCGCTGCTCGTCTGGTCCCAGCCGCTGGCCGGGTCTGAGAAGTCATCGCTGAACAGCACATTCGGCGCTGTGCAAAATTAATTCTCAAGAAAACGGAAGCAAATCCAGGGGCAGCGCCTCTCCCCTCGCCCAGGCTCTGACCGCGGCGGCGAAGAGCCGCGGATCGGTGAGTGCCCAGTTGTGTTCTTTGGCCAGCGAGGAGCCCCTGCCAAACGAGACGGTGGCCCCGCGTGCCTGCGGCAGCACGGCCAGCAGGTCGCGCGCCGAGTCGTGCATCTGGCGATATTCGAGCGCGCCGGTCACCACCAGCACCGGCAGGTCGGCTATCTCCAGGCTGGCGGGCAGGCGGTAACGCATGGCACCGAGCATCAGGTTAACGAAGCCGTTCTCGGTGG
>CAYWCH010000170.1:3437-5771 GCA_964456715.1 uncultured Anaerolinea sp.
CCGATACCGGCCGAGTATTTCATGTTCAGCCGGATCCAGCCGTCATTGTTCTTGAGCGGCGCCATGAAGCAGCGATACATCCAGCGGAACATACCAGGTGTGTACATCCATCCACCGGGCAGCGGGCGCAGGATGGCACTGCTGACAACGGCATGGTCCATCACATCAGAATGGCGCGCCAGCATCTCCACCGTCACCTGCGCGCCTTCAGAGAGCCCGACCACGGCCGCCTTGCCGCCGTGCGCGTGCGAGCGGATCAGTTCAGCCGTCAGGTCCGCGGCGAGAGAGTGCGTGAAGGGTACCGTGCCCAGGCTGCGTCCCTGCTCGGGCAGGTCGGGGATGAGCAGGTGGAATTCCTTGCAGAGGATCTCCGCGACCGGCCGCCACATCCAACCCGCCACGCCACCTCCATGTAAAAGCACGATGGTGGGCTTGTTGTCAGAGCCAAGTTCCTGAAAGTAGAGTTCGGTCATGGGATATCCTCGGATTTGTGGATTCGCTCCAAATTGTACACCCGCCTCTCATGCAGCACCTCTTCCACGATCAACTCGGGTGCAGGTAGATCGCAAGATGCAGAGCCTGCGGAAGCAAAGTATTCAAGCTCTGCATGTTTATCCATGGCAAATCCCCAACGCGGCGGCAAGCCTTATTCTTGCATAATCCTGACTTCCTTGAGCTTTTACTAATTTGACTTTTTCTTGTGATAAGTTATCATTTGTATAGCAATTGATATACAAGGAGCTGGATATGAAAACAGTCATGTTAACTGCCAGAATCGAACCTGAGTTGAAAAACCAGGCCGAGGAGATCCTTCAAAAATTGGGGGTTTCCACCACACAGGCAATTACCATGTACTATTCGCAGATCATTCTCAATAAGGGGATCCCATTTAAAATAGAGATACCCAACCGGGAAACACAAAAAGCCATTGACGATGTTATGGCACGCGTCGATGTGAACGACGTTACTGACATCGGTCAGTTATATGAAGATATGGATCTGTAGTGCGCGAGATCATCCATGGTGGATAATCGCTCACACAAACCGTTCGCTGGCAATGACAATTTGGGGATTGCTTCGCTGAGTGATTTATTACGGGTATCACCTGCAAGGAAGATGCTCGCAACGACAGTAAAAGGAAGTACAATTAACCTATGAACGAGCGTTCGGAAGATAAACGACCCAACCCGGTCCATTCGCGGCAGGAGATCATTGCCGCCTCGCACCGGTTGTTCCTGGAACAGGGCTTCCACGGCACCACCATGCGCCAGATCGCCAAGGAAGCCGGCCTGGCGCTGGGGTCACTCTACACACACTTCCCCGGCAAGGACGAACTCTTTCGGGCCGTGTTCGATGCCTACAATCCCTACCTGCTCCTGCTGCTGGCACTCGAGAATTCACAGGGCGCCACTGCCGAAGACCTGGTGCGGACCGCCGCGCGGCGCATGGTCAATGCCCTCGCCGCCCGCCCGGACCTGATCAAGCTGGTGTTCATCGATGTGGTCGAGTTCCAGGGACGCCACCTGCGCGCCAACTACGCCGATGTGGCTCCCCGTCTGGAGCGTTTTGCTATGCGCATTAAGCGCGACGGCAGCGAGGTGCGCGATCTTTCCGCAGATAGTCTGCTGCGTGCGTTCTTCGGACTGTTCTACTCGTTCCACACCACCGAGATGCTGCTCGGACGCACGCCCGACCCCACCACCCTCCCCGCCGACCTGCAGGATCAGATCGAGATCTATTTGCATGGCGTGTTGAGGGGATGAGGATGGTGAATACGGTAGTGAATAGCCTTGATTGTTGCGCGAAGTAAGTTGGGGATTGCTTCGCTTTTTTAACCGAGAAATTTACACTACCTCAAGTACTACGCTCGCAATGACAAAAAACAATAATAAAAAGACACACCTGAAACCCAGGTGTGTCTTTTTGATCTTTCAGGAACGCGGCTCGATCAATAGTGCTTGCCGGGTGTCGGCGTGGCGGCGGTGAATTTGTAGACGTATGCCGGTGAGTTCATGTCGCACGAGGTTCCAGTCCAGCGGCAGACCACAAAGGTGTAGGTTTTGCCATTGGTACCGTAAACCGTGGCGGAGCGGGCAGAACCACTCGCGACCTTATAGTAGGAATAATCCCCATAGTACGGTACCGTGTTCCCGGCTGCATAAAGCACCAGGAAGCCGTTCGGGAAGGTGCCGTAAGCCGACCAGCGGATGGTGGCAGTTCCCGAACCCGCATAGGTGATGCTGGTGATCTTAATGTAAGGTGCGCCGGAATAGACAGTGGCGGTCGGGTACACCGGCGGGGGCGGATAGTAGATCGGGGTGGCCGTGGGTGCCA
>CAYWCH010000171.1:0-288 GCA_964456715.1 uncultured Anaerolinea sp.
ACCTGTTTATTGCAGCTTCTGAAAATTCGTGGCCAAACTGGAAACCGCTGCAATGGTTGAAAACCTGGGAATTCTGGCTGACCGCACTGGTACTCGGAAGTCTGGCTTTCATTAACACCTGGGATTTTCCGATTTATATCGGCCTTTTCTGCCTGGTTTTGATCTTCCTGAAGGTAAGAAAGAATGGATGGAGCCTCAATCGCATCTGGGATTTCCTGGTAGCCTGTCTGACATATGGTGTTGCCGGCTATGTCCTCTTTTTACCCTTCTTCCTTGGTTTTAAATCCC
>CAYWCH010000171.1:298-5748 GCA_964456715.1 uncultured Anaerolinea sp.
GAGTTTGGAATTCCAGACCAAAGGCGTGCAATTCTGGATCATGTTCGCACCGCTGATGATCCCGATCCTGTTCTGGCTGATCCATGTCTGGCGGCATTCAGACAAACCGGGGAAATGGTCCAAAGGACTGTTATTTACCCTGTATTTGATCGGGGGGTTGTGGCTGGCTTCCACGCTGATCGGCGCGATCATTTATGCCGCAGGCAATGCCAGCACAGTTTGGGCAGCATCGAGCAATGTAACAATAGCTGCGCTTGGTCAAAAGTTAAACGAGGCTTTCGGGTTGCTGGCAGGGATCCACGGATCCACTGATGGGTGGATTGTCTTAAAAGTTGCTTTCAGCAGGATGTTCGGGCTAAATGGAGAGTATTCATCCGCCGGTACGTGGCTTACCCTGTCGGTGCTGCTCTTTTTCACCTGGGGATTGATCGCCGCCCAGGATAAACGTGAAGATGTAGAGACCGAAGAAGAGGGTGCTCCAGAGCAGGCGGCTGCCAGTGCGTTGAACGCGAATACATTTGTCCTCTTTTTGGTTCTGATCGGAATAGGCCTCTCAGGTTTCCCGCAATTCTTCTATCTGCGCGACACCTTTGGCAACCGCATGAACACGATCTTTAAGTTTTACTTCCAGACCTGGATCTTCTGGGGGATCGCAGCCGCCTATGGCACCATCGTTTTATGGAAAGAACTCAAAGGATGGCGGCAGGTAGCGTTTTCCACAGTCTGGATCGTCCTCTTTCTGAGTTCATTATGCTATCCGGTGTTTATGCTGGGCAACAAGATGGATATTCAAAGTTTTTCCAAGGCGGAAGTATCCTCTTGGACCTTGAATGGAAATGCTTATCTCGACAAATATTATCCGGATGAATCTGCTGCGATCGATTGGCTAAAGACAGCTCCGGATGGGGTCATCGTTGAGGCCATTGGCGGCAGTTACTCGGAGTATGGCCAAAGATCTGAATTGACCGGCAAACAAACCGTATTGATGTGGCCGGGTCATGAAATGCAATGGCGGGGGGGTACTGCCGAGATGGGCACTCGTGAAGAGGACGTCAGGTTGCTTTACGAGACCTCGTCCTGGTATACAAGCCAGGAAATCCTGCAAAAATATGGCGTCCGTTATGTGGTGGTTGGCCTATTTGAGAAAAACGCGTATCAGGTAAACAATGCAAAATTCAACAATAACCTGAATGTTGTCTATCAGAATAACAGCGTGACCATCTATGAAGTCACAGATGCAGCATTTGATTAAGAAAGACATCATGGAGCAGATTGTGGAAGAGCGAAATCAAAAACGCGAATTCTTATGGTTTTTCCTGGCATTCGTCCTGGCAGCCAGCCTGCGTTTCATAAAACTGGGAGCGCTGGCATTGGGGAGCGAACAGGCAGCTCTTGGCATGCAGGTATTGGATCTGGTGAGAGGGTCGGCTCCTATTATCGGAGGAGAACCGGCCTACATATCGTTAACCTCTATCCTGTTCACCGTTTTTTCAGCCACCGGTTTCTGGGCATGTTTTTGGCCGGCAGTTTTCGGTTCATTGATCGTATTTATTCCCCTTTTCTTCAAGGATTGGTTTGGACAAAGGGGAGCCATTCTGCTAGCTTTCTTCCTCGCTTTGGATCCTGGTCTGGTGGCGGTTTCACGCAACGCCGGTGGAACAATGATCACCCTGGTCAGTTTTCTGGCATTCATAGGCGCGTTGAAGAATCGGAAAACCACCCTGGCGGGAATCGCCGCAGGATTGGTCATCCTGGGCGGAGGTTCATCCTGGCCGGTCATTATTTCTGGTGTTTTGGTTGCATCGATCTTCTTTTTCAGCCTGCCGGCTGAGGAGAGGAAAGCAAAAATCAGCAATGGAGTCGATTGGAAGGGTTTCGCGATCTCCCTGGCAGCGACGGTCATCCTAATCGGAACCTTATTCTTTATACACCCATCGATCATCAATGGAATTGGATCGGGATTCCATCAGTATTTCTCAGGATTCAAATCAGGTGAAGGCATCTCGCTAAAAGTGATGTTGATCAGCTTGCCGATCATTGAGGTTTTCGTAATTCCGCTGGCGATATGGGGACTGATCATCGGGATCAAACACAAAGATTCCATGGCAGAAGTTTTAGGATACAGTGCTGCAATTTTTATGCTCATTTGCCTGCTAAATGATTCGCGACAGGTAACCGATTGGGTTTGGACGATCATCCCCTTGATCGTACTGGCCGTCAAAGGATTGGATGATTTACTGGCACGATTCAGAGCAGGGGAGATGATCGTTACCATCGTTCAAGCAACGGTCACTGTAGCATTGATCATTTTCAGTTTCTTGAATCTGCTATCCATGATCAATTTTCCACCGGTTGATTCGACTGCTTCTGGGAAGGCTGTGCTGGAAGTTCTACTGCCTATGATTTTCCTGGTGGTAGTTTCATTATTATTTGCTTACGGCTGGTCGATGATCGCTTCCCGCCAGGGGTTGATCATCGGTATCGGTGCCTTGCTGCTTTTCGCAGCCATTGGTTCCAGTTGGAAAGCAGCGGGACTGGGACCAAGGCCGGAATCGGAGCTTTTACGCAGCGATTCACTGCCGGTTGGTTGTGGTCTATTGCACAAAACTACTTCAACCCTGGGGTTGATGACAAGCGGGTTTGAAACGAGAATCGATATTTCTTTAATCGGGAATGATTCACCGGATGTGCAATGGTGTTTACGGGATTACGATGAATTGAGCACGGTTGTCTCGGTGGGCGAGGCTGACTCTCCTTCGATCGTAATTGGTTCATCTGATTCCCAAATTGGTCGAACAGATTTATATGCTGTACAGGATATTCACTGGACATCTTCACTCGATTACGATAATATGTCTGCCTCAGATTGGGTAAAATGGTTCGTCGCCAGAACACCGGGTAAGACCACATCCACGTTGAAACTCTGGGCACGCAGCGATCTGTTCACCGATCACTAAAACTAAATTGAAGAGGAAACATGTCGTCACCTAAGATCATTGCAATCGATGGACCTGCCGCGTCCGGAAAATCGACTCTGGCAGAAAAACTTGCCCAGGATTTGAATTACCTCTATTTTGACACAGGGGTCATGTACCGGGCAGTCACCCTGGCTGCCCTGAATGATTTGAACTCCGTTGATGATGAAGCCGTGGTCACCTCTTTGGCTGAAAAAATCAAGATTGATGTTCAGCCGCCGGCGGTTCAGGATGGCCGGAAATACACTGTCGTCCTTGACGGCGTGGACGTCACCTGGCAACTACACGAGCCCAGGATAGACAGTAATGTCTCAAAAGTATCAGCGTATGCCGGGGTCCGCAAAGCGATGACAGAACAACAACGCGTGATCGGCAACCGGGGTAACGTTGTCATGGTCGGACGGGATATTGGGACGGTTGTCTTCCCCGAAGCCGGATTGAAAATCTACCTCGATGCTTCAGCAGAGGAACGAGCCAGGCGGCGCAGTCAGGAGATTGAGAGCAGGGGCGAGAAAGCCAATTATGAGGAAATTTTGGCATCGATAAAAAGACGGGACCAAATTGATTCATCCCGGGTGGTGGCTCCGCTGCGGCCTGCTGAAGACGCCGTAATCATCAACTCGGATGGGAAAACCATCTCTGAAGTCTTGCAGGAAGCCAAAAGATTGCTTGACCTGTAACCGAAAAATAGGCGATAATTAAATAGCGATCACACCGATCGCAATTGCGTATTTGAAAACCATCAATCAGGAGTTTGTGTTAATGTGTGATACATTCGTCGCTCTTGGTAACTCTACAAAGGATGGTGTAGTTTTATTCGCCAAGAATTCCGATCGAGATCCCAATGAAGCCCATGAGATTGTGATTATTCCGGCAGCAACTCATAAGGCTGGTTCAATGGTGAAATGTACCTACATTGAAATTCCTCAAGTGGAAAAAACATACAGAGTGCTTCTATCGAAGCCTTTTTGGATTTGGGGCGCTGAAATGGGCGCGAATGAACATGGGGTCACCATTGGGAACGAAGCCCTGTTCACCCGCGAACCATACAGCAAGACACCCGGTTTGATCGGGATGGATTTTCTCCGTCTGGCACTGGAGCGTTCCAGAACTGCCGAAGAAGCCTTGAATGTTATTGTGGGTTTGCTTGAGATCCATGGGCAGAGCGGGAACTGTGGATATTCCCATCCGTTTTTCTATCACAACAGTTATTTGATCTGCGACAGCAAAGAAGCCTGGGTGCTCGAGACTGCCGGACGTGAATGGGCGGCGGAAAAGGTGAAAGATATCCGTTCGATTTCGAATGGGATTACGATTGAAACAAAATGGGACAGATCCTCCAAAAACCTGGTGCAGCATGCCATCGATCATGGCTGGTGCAAATCAGAGAAGGATTTCAACTTCCGCAGGGATTACTCGGATCCGGTTTTTACCTTCTTTGCCGATGCGAAGAAACGCCAGCAGTGCACGACAGAATTGATGCGGCAGAAGAAAGGCAGCCTGACCGCTGCCGATATGATGGGCATCCTGCGGACGCATGGAAAGAGCAATGAAGAAGGTTTTACTCCCGGAAAGGGATTGACCGGGGCAGATGTCTGCATGCATGCCGGTTTCGGCCCGATTAGAACCAGCCAGACAGCCGGATCGATGATCTCGGAGATCGATCCACGGATGAGTACCCACTGGCTGACAGGAACCGCAGCACCCTGTATCTCAGTATTTAAACCGGTCTGGATGGACTCGGGCATTCCAGCGAGTGTAAACGCGCCAAATAAGAGATTCGATGGATCGACCTTGTTCTGGAAACATGAGCAATTACATCGTGTGGTGATCAAAGATTATCGAAGCCGGATCAAGGTATTTGGATCGGAGATCGAGGATCTTGAAGCTCATTTTCAGCATGAAGCAAAGGAAATCAGCACTCAAAACCAGAAGAAGCGAACTACGTTTTCGCAGGAGTGTTTCATAAAAGCAGATCAATTGGAGGAATCCATCCTTCAGCGAGTAAAATGCACACCCATTCGATACAAGAATCATTTTTATTACACGATGGCCTGGAGTAAACTGGATAAAGAAGCAGAAATGCCAGAGTAGATTCGAACAGATTGCCAATGGTAAATATCGTTTTATTCGATGTAACACCTTATATAGACCTGCCGTACCATCTGCTCGGATGGATCGGTTGGTTTGTCATGGCTGCGTTCCTGCTCTGGTTCTTGCAGAAGTCGAGATTTACCAATCCGATCAATCATTTCTGGCTTATCTTCACTTTGTTGATCCTGGCCGCGGTTGGGACAAATGCTTTTTTGGGATTTAATTTGCCATGGGAAAAGACATTACCCCTGCCCAATGTTCCCCGTGATAATTCAACTCCCCAGGTTATCCTTTTTTCCTCATTACCCATTATTCTCGCCGCTGGTTTATTGGGTGCGTGGCCGGCAACGGCAGTTGGTTTGATCGCCGGGTTGGTCAACG
>CAYWCH010000172.1:0-4859 GCA_964456715.1 uncultured Anaerolinea sp.
GGAACAGTCTGGCAAAGTCAACGCCAGGTTGAATTCTGAAATGGCGCAGCGCCGCGCCGATGATTTACAAACCCGCCTTCAGCGTCGGGTAGAAGAGTTGGAACAGGAACGGCATCTATCCCCCCAACCGCCGCTCGTGCTGGGTGCAGCTCTCATCCTGCCGGCCGGATTAATCGCCCGCTTGCAAGGAAAGGCAGCCCCCGCGCCCGCCTTGTTTGCAAAACAAAAGAAAGCCGTCGAAGAGGCGGCCATGCAAGCCGTCATCGAAAAAGAACGCAGCCTGGGTTACTTTCCGGTGGATGTTCATCGTGAAAACCTGGGCTGGGATATTGAGTCGGCCATTCCGGGCAGTGGAAAGCTTCGTTTTATTGAAGTAAAAGGTCGGATCGACGGCGCAGAAACGGTCACGGTGAGTAAAAATGAGATTTTGGCCGGATTGAATAAACCGGATGACTTCATTCTGGCGATTATCGAAGTAGGCTTTGAAGGAGAAACCGCCAAAGCAAAGGACACACATTACATCAAACGTCCTTTCGGGCGCGAACCGGATTTTGCCGCGACGAGCGTCAATTACAACTGGAAAGAACTCAAACTACTCGAGAAGGGGGATTTGTAAACTATGAATTCCTTGTTCCTTGGCTTATTTCACCGCATTCTGGGTTGTCTAAAAAAGACAACTTGCGGATCTATTAGAAATAAGGCCAATCCAATGACTATTATTACCTCTGAACACATCGACCGGCTCATTGACCTAGAATCAGGTATAAATTACGATACTCCCCCGCCCGAAGGAAAAGATCCTTTTATTGTTATTGAAAACGATGCGCCGATATTGATTTCTGCCCCTCACGGCGCACGAACTTTCAGAAATAATAGAGAACAGATCTGGCATGAAGAAGATGAGTATACTGCTGGGATGGCTTTATTGCTTGGCAAATTATGCATGGTTCCTGTTATTGCTACTAATTGCAGAAATGACAGATACGATCCTAATTACACGCCTGATCTGAGCGTGGCTTATAAGCAAACTCTTGGTCGACTAATACAACAATACAATGTTCGCTTCGTAATTGATCTTCATGGAGCAGCGTTATATAGTGAAAAATTAGATCCTAAACAGACAATCGATCTTGGTTTACGACAGGGCGGGAAAGACAGTGAGCCATCTATGGAAATGGCTCATGCCGAAAAGCTAGAAAACCTGCTATCGGATACTGGGACTCAATGTGATGCCTCATGTTTTGTTGTAGGCCGTAATAAGTTCCCAGGCGCTGGAAAAGGCACTATCATCACTTATGCTGTGAGTCAGAAAAATCCTGCAACTGGGAAGAATATACAGGCTATCCAAATTGAAATGAAGCCGCAGGTGCGCATTGCAAATCGGTTTCCGACCGCGACCTTGTATAAAAGTTGCGGGCCATACCAGGCTCAAGCTGAGAATGTGATGCATATGTTGCAATCATTGGCTGATTTTATCGATTATCTGAAAATAGTCGAGGAATAATACCTATGGCTTCTTTGAAAAACGGTTTTTGTTGTATTTGTGGGGAATATGGCCCATTAAGTTTCGAGCATGTTCCTCCCGCATCCGCTTATAACAAAGAGAAATACACCGAGCATCTAATTATCGATAGAATAGAGAAAAAAGAAACAAAAGGAATAATCAAACAAGGTGGAATTGGTTCATATACTTTGTGTATCAAATGTAATAACAATACAGGTTCATGGTACGGAAGCGAATATGTCAAATGGGCACATATCGGCCAGCCTATCGTCGAAAGCCCGACACATTTTGACAATAGTGCACACCTTGTTCTACAAAAAGTATATCCATTGCGCTTTCTAAAACAGGTAATTACTTGCTTTTTTTCGGTAGCTGGGGAGCCATCAGGTTCTTTGTTCGCCCGCAACAATCCAGAATTAACAAATTTCATTTTAGATCGAGAATGCAAGAACCTTTCTGAAAAATATAGATTTTTTATGAATCTATATAAACGGTCACAGAGTACCATATTGCGAAGATATCCTATTGCCGCCAAATTGAATGTGACTGTTTCACCCGGAAAGGGTATTCAGGTAAATAATGCATGTGTGCTTTCTGAATATACCCATCCACCTTTTCAATTTGTAATGACCGAGGAGGATTTATTTCAAGGGTCCCTTGAAATTTCCAGTTTTAAACAATATGGATATGATGAACAAGTAGATTTGGATTTGCAATTGCAGGTTATCGATTCAACAAATATCTATCCTGGCAGTTTAGCATAAATCAGGAGCATTATGACTTATCGTAAAAAACTCATTGAAGTTTCCCTCCCGCTGGAGGCAATCAACGAAGAATCGGCTCGTGAAAAATCTATCCGCCATGGACACCCTTCTACCCTGCACTTGTGGTGGGCGCGCCGGCCCCTGGCTGCCTGCCGTGCCGTGTTATGGTCTTCCCTTGTAGATGATCCTTCAGAATATATGCCTGATGAAAAATCAGCCAACCTAGAACGAGATAGGCTATTTGCGATCCTTGAAAAGTTGGTTGTATGGGAAAACAGCAACAATGAGGATGTACTATATAATGCTAGGCTTGAAATTGCTCGCAGCGTCGCGCGTGATTTGGGTTGCGACATACCTGTTGGCAAAGAAGCAATAAATGAATTCCTTGCAACTAAAGCTCCATCAGTAATGGATCCTTTCGCTGGTGGTGGATCTATTCCCTTAGAAGCACAACGATTAGGTCTACAAGCGTATGCCAGTGACTTGAATCCAGTGGCCGTACTGATAAACAAAGCATTGATTGAGATCCCACCTAAATTTGCTGGAAAGGAACCAGTCCACCCCTCGGAACCGGGCCAAACGCAAGGCACATTCCTAAAAAAAGAGTGGAAGGGTGCAGAAGGGTTAGCAGAGGATGTGAGATATTATGGTAAATGGATGCGCGACGAAGCAGAGAAACGTGTCGGGCATCTTTATCCGAAGGTCAAAATTACCGCCGAATTATTGAACGAACGAGAGGATTTGCGTAAACAAGGTCTAAAACCAGGTGATGAACTAATAGCAATAGCATGGATATGGGCTCGGACTGTGAAATGCCCTAATCCAGCATGCGGTTGCCAGATGCCTTTAGTCCGTTCTTTTGCACTTTCTTCTAGGAAAGGAAAAGAGGCATGGATAGAACCTATTGCCACAAGCTATAACAAATCACTAACTTTGTCTTATAAAGTGAAAGTAGGGCAAGGAATAAATATAGGTGGTACGGTAAATCGGAATGGCGCAAAATGTATTGCTTGTAATACACCTGTGCCATTGGAATATGTACGAAGTGAAGGTATCAAAGGCGAATTACATGAAGTAATGATGGCAATAGTGGCCGATTCTGTACATGGCCGAATATATCTCCCTCCAACAGAAGATCAAGTAGAGGCTGCCCATTTGGCAAAACCGATTTGGCGACCGGATGGAGAATTACCATTACATCACAGAAATTTCCAAACACCCGCATATGGAATGGGAAACCTTGGTGATTTATTTACACCGAGGCAAGCGGTTACTTTAACCACCTTGAGCGACCTGATAAGTGAAATTCGCCACAAGGTTATAAATGATTCCAAATCTTCAGAGTTTGGAAATGAATACGGGAATGCTATTGCCACATATCTAGCATTTGGTGTCAATAGAACGAGTAATACATTAACGTCCATTGCTCGATGGACTCCCACTCGTGAACAAACTGTTACTGCTTTCTCACGGCAAGCGATTCCAATGACTTGGGATTATCCTGATGTTAATCCATTCGCTGGTGCGGCTGGTGACTTATCTGTATCTCTAGTGAGTATTCAGAAGGCTCTTCTTGGTCTCCCGACTTTGAATTCCGGAATTGTTAAACAGGCTGATGCAAGAGAACCATTTACTGATAATCAAAACACAATTTTTTCGACAGATCCACCATATTATGACAATATATGTTATGCAGATTTATCGGATTTTTTTTATGTATGGTTAAGAAGGTCATTAAATACCATATACCCAAAATTATTTGCTACCATGTTGGTTCCTAAATCGGCAGAATTGGTTGCTACACCTCATCGCTTTGGTGGAGACCGACATAAGGCAGAGCTTTTTTTTGAAGAAGGATTGAGAAGGGTGTTTGTAAATATGGACCGATGGTCAAACCCATCTTACCCTGTAACCGTTTTTTATGCTTTTAAACAAACAGAGGAAGATGCTAATGATGGTGAGAAAATAGAAGAAATCCAAGAAACGAGAGCTTCGACTGGTTGGGAGACAATGTTGGAGGGATTAATTTCAAGTGGATTTGAAGTAACAGGAACCTGGCCCATGAGAAGTGAACTTAGTAATCGTCCAGTGGCCAGCGGCGCAAATGCTCTTGCATCCTCTATCGTACTGGTGTGTCGGCCGCGCCCTAATGATGTTCCGATAGTTAATAGGCGCGAATTCCTATCTACCCTTAAGCGTGAGTTACCTGCCGCCCTTAAAAAACTTCAGCAAGGAAATATCGCTCCAGTCGATCTAGCTCAAGCAGCAATCGGCCCAGGTATGGCTATCTTCTCACGCTTTAATGATGTTTTAGAAGCTGATGGATCATCTATGCATGTTCGCGCAGCTTTATCATTGATCAACCAAGCGTTGGACGAATTTCTTGCAGAACAAGAAGGTGAGTATGACGTTGATACCCGTTGGGCGTTAGCCTGGTTTGAACAATATGGACACGACCAAGGACCATATGGTGTCGCTGAAACCCTTTCCAAAGCAAAAAATACCAGTGTTGAAGGATTGTCTCATGCTGGCTTCTTAGAGGCACGGGCTGGTAAGGTTCACCTTTTAAAGCGGGATGAATTGGATCGCGA
>CAYWCH010000172.1:4869-5722 GCA_964456715.1 uncultured Anaerolinea sp.
CACCAAGGATAAACGCTTGACCGCTTGGGAAGCAACTCAATACCTTATTCGCACGTTAGATAAGGAAGGTGAGAAAGGCGCCGGTGCATTGCTGGAAAAGCTCGGCGCTACCGGCGAAACAGCTCGCGACCTGGCATACCGGCTATATACCATTTGCGAACGCAAGAGTTGGGCGCAAGAGGCGCTGGCTTATAACATGCTGGTGGTTGCCTGGCCGAGAATCAAGGAACAATCGGGTAAAGGTCCAAGGCAAGAGAGCTTATTATAAATGGGGGATTAAATGTCGCCGGATCGTAGTCTCAAGAAGCTAATAGAAGTCTCTCTGCCATTGGAGGCAATCAACGATGCCTGTGTAGATGAAAAATTCATCCGCACAGGTCATCCGGCCAATTTGCACCAGTGGTGGTCGCGTAAGCCATTGGTAGCTGCTCGCGCCGTCTTATTTGCTTCTCTGGTGGATGATCCCGGTGAATACCTTCAGGACGAAGCCGCTGCTCAGTCAGAGCGGGAACGATTATTCGAGATAATAATCCAATTGGCTCGCTGGGAAAACAGCAGCAACCAATCCGTAATGGATAAAGCGCGCCTGGAAATTGCCCGGAGCCTGGCACGCCAGATGAATTTGCCCACACCCGTTGGGCGTACGGCCATTCTGAAGTTTTTATCCGAACACGCGCCTACGGTCATGGATCCCTTTGCCGGCGGCGGTTCGATTCCATTCGAGGCGCAACGCCTGGGGCTGCCGGCTCATTCGAGTGATTTAAATCCCATTGCAGTGCTGGTAAACAAGGCGATGGTTGAGATCCCCGCCAGATTCACGGGATTACCGCCGGTCCATCCGGATACTTCAGTA
>CAYWCH010000173.1:0-5708 GCA_964456715.1 uncultured Anaerolinea sp.
GATCTGGCCGAAGGGCTGAGCCTGGCAGGTCAGAACCTGCCCATTGCCGCCGACGAGAAGAGCCGCCAGGCCTGCCTGGACTTCATCGTTGGCCGTTTGAAGAACAGCCTCACCGATCAGGGCTACAAGTACGACGTCGTGGACGCGGTGCTGGGAGAACAGCAATCCAACCCCGCGGGCGTGCTGCGCGCCGTCAAGGAACTGAGCGATTGGACCACGCGTGCCAATTGGCTGCAGGTGCTGCAAGCCTACTCGCGCTGCGTACGTATCACGCGTGACCAGAAGGTGGAGTACCCCATCGACGTCAAAGCCTTCCGCGAACCCTCGGAAGAGAAGTTATATGCTGCGCTGGAAACGATGGAAAAGACCCAGCGCCGCAGCGGCAGTGTGGAAGAGCTGCTGGCCGCATTCGTCAATGTGGTGCCGGCCATCAATGCCTTCTTCGATTGTGTGTTGGTGATGGACGAGGACCAGGCTGTCCGCGCCAACCGGCTGGGGTTGCTGCAGCGGGTGGCACGGCTGGCAAAGGGCACCGCGGATTTCTCAGTGCTGGAAGGGTTCTAGATCGATAAACCACGAAAGACAAATAAAACAATTTGTAGGGGCACAGCACGCTGTGCCCCTACATGATATGTTTTCATAATTGTGCGATAATATTAAACCTGAAGCCTATGTCCACGATTGATGAGATCAAAGACCGTATCGATATTGTCGACCTCGTTTCCGAGTCGGTGAAACTGCGCCGCTCGGGGAAGAGCTATACGGGCTTTTGTCCGTTCCACCACAACACCAAAACACCGGCCTTTGCGGTGTTCCCCGATTCGGGCACCTGGCGCTGCTTCGGTGAGTGCAATGAAGGCGGCGACATCTTCAAGTACATCATGAAGAAGGAAGGCTGGGATTTCAGCGAGGCGCTGAAGTACCTGGCCGACCGCGCCGGGGTCACTTTGGTGCCGCAGACGCCGGAACGCCAGGCCGCCGAAGAACAATTCGGACGCCTGCGCGCGTTGCTCGAAGAGGCTGCCAGTTTCTTTCATTATTCACTCATCAAAACACCGGCCGGAAAGCCGGCGCTCGATTACCTGCTTAAACGCGGTTTGAGCGCGCAGACCATCGAGGCCTTCGGGTTGGGTTACGCTCCGGATTCCTACGAGGCCACGCTCACACATCTGCGCGGGCAGGGGTACTCCACCGAAGAGATGAGCCAGGCTGGCATGGTCAATGAGCGCGACAGCGGCGGCGTATACGACAAGTTCCGCAACCGCGTCACCTTCCCGATCCGCGACGGCAATGGAAAAATGGCCGGGTTCGGGGCGCGCATCCTTAACCCTGACGACAATCCCAAGTTCCTGAACTCACCGCAAACGGTGCTGTTCAACAAGAGCCAACTGATCTACGGTCTGGACCAGGCGCGCAAGGCCATCCGTGCCAAAGACCAGGTGGTGCTGGTGGAAGGTTACCTGGATGTGATCGTCCTGCACCAGGCGGGATACACCAATACCGTTTCCCCGATGGGTACTGCATTAAATGAAGACCAGCTCCGATATTTGAAGAAATTCACACGGCGGATTGTGCTGGCACTGGACGCCGATGCCGCGGGCGAAAAGGCCACCCTGCGCGGCTTGGATATCGCGCGTCAGGCGCTGGACCACAGTGACGAACTCGTATTCGACGCGCACGGGTTGCTGCGCCACGAGGCGCGCTTGCAGGCGGACGTACGAGTCACCACCCTGCCGCCCGGCAGGGACCCCGATGAGGTGGTGCTGGCCGACGCCGAAGAATGGCAGCGCATCCTTGACCGCGCCAAACCGATCGTGGTGCATGTTATGGATACCCTGGCGGCTACCACAAACATCAGCGACGCCAAGGTCAAGACTGAGGTGGCTGCCCAGGTGCTGCCATTGATCGAGGACGTTCCCTCGGCAATCGAACGCGACACCTACCGCCAGCAACTGGCGCGTCTGCTCAAGGTGGACGAACGTACTTTACTCGGCCCGCAGCGGGTACGGGAAACCCCCAAACGACGGCGCACCCGGGTGGACGCCATCAAAGAGCCAACGCCTCAAAAGGCGGAACGGCGCTCCGACAACCGCGTCTACGCGCTGGAGACCCATTGCCTCAAGTTGTTATTGCACAAGCCGGACGATCTCTACGACCTGGACAGGTCGCTGCAGCAATGCGGACTTAACAGCCTGGCGGTGGATGATTTCGAGAATGCCGACCATCAACTGGTCACGCGGCTGCTCATCCAGGGGTTGGCTCAGGATGAGGTGGAAACGCTGCAACATATCAGACTCAACCTGCCCGAAAGTTTGCAGGAAAGCCTGACCAGGCTGAGCACCCCGGAATCGGTTGTGGAGGATAAGAACCACAACAAGGTGCTTGAAGACTTGATCCGTTCGGTGATGAACCTGCGCTTGCTGCGGGTGAATGAAATGCTCAACCAGTTGCGGTTTTTACAGCAGGACGAGGAGAATACAGAAGAAATCCAGAATTTACAGAAAATGACGATGGAATATACAATGCTGCGTGGAAAATTGGACCGTGCATTGGGCAAACCCGTGTTGACAAGTTAAAAAACCTATTTATGGTATAGTTAACCCATGGTAAAAAGCGCTTCCACTGAAACCGCGAAAAAAGCACCGGTCAAGACAACAAACCAAAAAACCCCGGTAAATAAATCAAGCAAGGTTTCACAGCCAAAACGGAAAACCAACAAAGCAAAAGGGTTGGGTATCCCGTTGGCGGGAAACGCGTCTCTGGACGACGACACCCTGATCAAGCAGGAGCCGGACGATTCGTCGCTGGCTCAGGCTGGAAACGAGTGGAACGAGCTTGTCGTCGAGGATCCACTGGAGATCCTCGAAGATCCCACCATCGCGTTGGAATTATCAGAAGATCCCGTTCGTTTGTATTTAAAGGAAATCGGTCAAATCCATCTTTTGGACGCCGATAGCGAGTTTCGCCTGGCTGTGCGTATTGAAGCGCTCGTACGCATAGAGAAGTTCGAAGCGAAATTAAAGATCGCCAGGGGCAGCGAGGGTTACTACAAGGCGCTCTACTCGCTGATGATCGATGAGATGGTGCAAACCTGGTCAGGACTCCAGGATGGCGCCCGTGATATGGGTAACCGTGAGATCCCTGATCTCTCGCTGATGTTTGCTGAAGCGCAACTCTTAAAGCGACAATGGCAGGCGGATGAGCCGTCTTATTTACGCACCTACCTGGATAACGGTCTGTGGGGCAAGGACCAGGTGTGGGAGGCGCTGGTGCGGCAGGCGTTTACCCTGTTCATGGGGATGTACATGATCCCCACCGAAATGGCTACCAACATCCTCACCAAGATCACAAAAAGCGAAGTCATGCCGCAGGCATCCTGGCTGAAGCGTTTGCTGCCCGGTGAAGATGTGCTCAAGATGGAAGTGGATGCCATCAGACGTCGGGCAGATGAATCGAACCAGACATTGATCCGAGCCAATTTACGGCTGGTGGTCAGTATTGCCAAACGCTATCTTGGACGTGGTATTTCCTTCCTTGATCTCATCCAGGAGGGGAATCTTGGTTTGCTGAGAGCCGTGTCGAAGTTTGACTCGACACGTGGTTTCAAGTTTTCGACCTATGCCACCTGGTGGATCAGGCAATCGATCAGCCGTTACATCGCGGAGCACGCCCGAACGATCCGCATCCCGGTGCACCTGTTCGAAGCCATCACGCGAATTTTGCGGGTGCAGCGCTCACTGGTGCAAAAGCTCGGGCGCGAACCGTCTCTGGACGACATTTTATCTGCGGCCGACGTGGACGCGATCAAGAAAGCCAAAGAAGCCAATGAACCGCTCGACCCCGAATTGCAGCGGCGTTGGAGTTGGGGAACAATGAAGGTGCAGCGAATCCTGCAATCGGCTGAAGAACCGATCTCACTGGAACGCCCGGTGGGCGACGAGGAAAGCAGCCAATTGGGCGATTTCATCGAAGACGACGAAGCCCTTGAACCGATGGATGCCGCGGCCCGCGAAATGCTGCGCGAGCAGGTACAGAGCGCGCTGGCAGCCCTCTCGGAGCGTGAACGTCAGGTGCTTGAGCTGCGTTTTGGCCTGATCGATGGCAAGGACCATACCCTCGAAGAGGTCAGCCGCTATTTCAACGTCACCCGCGAGCGCATCCGCCAGATCGAAGCCAAGGCGTTACGCAAACTGCGCCATCCAACCCGCAGCCGGCACCTGCGCGAATACCTGGGTTGAGCGCCGCAGTTGACCCGCACCCCCTTTCACCGTAAAATTGATTTACAAAAAAGCCCGTAATCACGGGCTGTTGCATCATACATATTCCAGGACCAAGGAGAATTATGTCACCAACCCCCTTTGTTTCTAAACGATCCGCTGCTTTCGCAGATGTTCCTGATGAAAAGTGGAACGACTGGCGCTGGCAGCTAAGTAACCGTTTGAACTCGGTGGATGATTTCTCGAATGTTCTGAAGCTTACCGAAAGCGAAAAAAAGGCACTGAGTTCACCGGGATTGTTCCGGGTGGATGTGACGCCTTATTATGTTTCATTGATCGACCCGGACAACCCCGACGATCCGATCCGCAAACAGATCATCCCCACCGCGGGAGAGATCGATGCCTTTACCGGTCAGATGGAAGATTCGCTGGCAGAAGACCGCCACTCGCCGGTCCCCGGGTTGGTGCACCGCTACCCCGATCGTGTATTGATGTTGGTGACCACCCAGTGTGCCTCGTATTGTCGCTATTGCACCCGCGCACGTATCGTGGGTGATCCCACTCAGACCTTTTCGCGCACCGATTTCGAAGCCCAGATCGAATACATCAAACGCACCCCGCAGGTGAGGGATGTGCTGATCTCGGGCGGCGATCCTTTGACGCTGGCGCCAAAACTGCTGGAAGAATTGCTCTCGCGCTTGCGTGAGATCGAACACGTCGAGATCATTCGCGTTGGATCGCGCGTGCCGGTGTTCATGCCCATGCGCGTGACTGAAGAATTGACCGACATGCTGCAGAAGTATCATCCGCTGTGGATGAATATCCACGTCAACCATCCCAACGAGATTACGAAAGAGCTGGCCGATGCCACCGATAAACTGACCCGGGCGGGTATCCAATTGGGCAACCAGTCGGTGCTGCTGGCCGGGATCAATGACTGTGTGCATATCCAGCGCGACCTGGTGCAGAAGCTGGTACGGATCCGTGTACGGCCGTATTACCTCTATCAGTGCGACCTGGTGGAAGGGGCAGGGCACTTCCGGACTCCGGTGGCCAAGGGAATCGAGATCATCGAAGGGCTGCGCGGGCACACCTCCGGGTTTGCCGTGCCGACCTACGTGGTGGACGCGCCGGAAGGCGGCGGCAAGATCCCGGTGATGCCAAATTACCAGATCAGTGCCTCGGACCACAAGATCGTGCTTCGCAACTACGAAGGTTTCATCACCACCTACGAAGAGCCGCAAAATTACAAGGCGCATGACCCCAAAACCTGCAGCTATTGCCAGAAAAAACGCGTCGAACCCGGCCAATCCGGTGTCTCCGGATTACTGGATGGCGCAGAAATGGTTATCAAACCGGATGGATTCGATGAGCTGCATAACCGCGGCGGTGAACAGCATCGCTTGAGGGCGGATAGTGACAAATGGAAACCACTTGGAATCGGCGAAGGAAAGGAGTAGCTATGCATTACAGAAGACTCGGCCATTCCGG
>CAYWCH010000174.1:0-5639 GCA_964456715.1 uncultured Anaerolinea sp.
TGAACCCGGAGATGGCAATGATGTGGGCAGTGCCGGTGTTGCGATAAGCCGCTTTGAGAGACCCGGGCAGGTCATTGTCGGTGCCCAACAGGATCCCGGCCATCAACCCTGCCTCAGGCTGTGGAAATATATTGAAGATCGTCTTTGACGCTCCGGCTTGGACGCGAGCCAGCGTTTTGGCAAACCAGCCAACCTGCCCGGTATCCACGCGCTCGATCCGGCTCGGATAATATATGACCGAATGAATCCCAAACCGTTCCAGATACTCGCGGTAGGAAAAATCTTCGTCCTCTTTCGGCGTTTTCGGCGCGGCACTGAAACGAAGCACATCACCCAACTGCCAATCACTGCCGGGCGCGACACGGATCAGCGCCTTGCCATTGACGCGGATGAAGATCATGGCCGCCGGATCGTAAAGCTCGCGCACAGACACAGTCAGGTAGGTGACCTCTTCGCGCACATCCGGGGTTTGCGCCACCACTGCGGTCAGGGTGTAGGCGCCGCGGTCGTTGTACCAGGCCAGATCGAATTCGCGCCAGTGCGGCTGCTGCAGTGAATAGCGCAGTCCGCCCAGCGTCAGAAACAACAGCAGGATCACCGGCCAGGCGTGCAGCACCTTCGCTTCGTTTTTGAAGAGCCAGCGCTGCCCGAAGGATTTCCGTCCGATGATGGTGACAAGAAGCAGGGAGAAACTCAGTCCAAACCAGACCGGCCACGCCAGAGGTAAGCACTTGCCGCACAGCAATCCAATCACGAAGGCAATGGCGATCCAGAAGAGGGGCATCATGGGGCTATTGGCAGATTGAATTATTTCTTGCCAAAACCTTCAAATTCACAGTAATTTCTTAGTATTTGAAGACCATCAATTATGCCAACCTGTCCTAATACCCTATTTGTTTGACATAAGTATTTCGACCGTGCTGGCAGGATGGTCAATTCAATTTCATTTATTTCAATTTGCTGATCGTGAACTAGAGAATTTAAAGCATAAAACCCATAAAAACCGTAGAAACTTTCTTTATCGGAATAAGGAAAATATGAATCAACCGCAGTCCCTGCCCAATCAATAGTCATTTCAAGCCGTTTCGCTTCTGTGAAATGCAGAGCAGTAATCTTCAAGCCCCGGTTGATGAAAGCCAATTGCCATTCCGGTTCACCCGGAAAATAAGTGAGAGGAACGTTCTCTGCCCTGACAAAACCAAAGTAAATTTTGTTTTCCTCTCCGGTAAGATCCACGCTTGTCGGGGTCGTTGGCAGATACCCCGGAGGGATTTTGACGGAAACAGTCTCCTCTTCCCAGCAATTTTCTCTGCAACCCGGTCTGAAATCCGAGGGCTTTGCCCAACCATTCAATCCGGTAAACACATCATCCGGCCGAGAGAAGCTGACCGTGACATAGGGCATGGCTGGTTCTCCCATATCGACCAATCCATTGGCATTAATATCTTCCCAGGTATAAACCATTGCACTGGCAAATCCATCGTATACCGCTTCAGGGGTGGATGTCGTGGAGGTGAAGGTAGTTAGGGCGAGTTTGCCCGAAAAAGCTGCAATGGCTGCGATCAGTAAAAGGATCAGCCATCCTACGTTTTCACGGATCAACTTGAAGATCTTTTGCATTGATTTCACCCCTTTCGGTCAATCTACGACGAGGATCAATCTTCCTTTTCCCAACACATGTGGGTATGCCAGTCGCATTCAGCCGGCTGCGTGATATCAACGACGATTCCCCAATCCTCGCAACGGGTGGGCTCGATCTTCCAGCACAAGGGTTCACCCACCTGAACCTCGGCGTAGGCGTAATCGGACTGCGGTTCGATCCAGATCGTGCCCTTGTCCGTGGTCGGGAAGGCGACAAACGCGTGACCGATCTCAGAGTCCAGGAAGAGAACCGCCACAATCCAGGCATTAAGGCCGGCAGCCCTGGCGTTGGAAACCAGTTCCATGGCATAGTTCACGCAATTGTATTTCTCAAAATCGTATTCATGCCAGTTCGTGTGATCAGCGGCTAAAAAATCGTTCAACTCGATCCAGGAAATCAGCCGGTAATCAAACTTGGGGGTTGCATGCGGTGTGACTGTGTATGTTGGAAAAGGAGTATAGGTCGGGTTAGAGGTATACGTCGGCAACGCGGTGTAGGTTGGCGCTGCTTTTTGCCCGGATGATGTACTACACGCAGAAAGGATCATGCAAATGACAAAAATACCGATAAAGAAAATTGTCCGTTTGGTTGGTTGCATTCTACCTCAGGCGTTCACTTGGGGGATTCTCTCCCACACAAGCATTTAATAATTATTTGGATGATTCAATTATATTGCATCTCTGCGAATAAACCTGTAAAAATTGAATTAATGACTGCTTCCGGTTTCTTACACTTAATGAGTCTAAGAGAATAAATCTATCAAGTTCTCATCTGAAATTACTGCTTGCATAAATAGACAAAACCATCAGATTCACCGATCAAAGCATATCCATCGAACTCCTGAACCAGACTTTTCGAAACCACAATGCAGTAATCTTCAACGGCGTTGTCCAACGATTTGATCGGGTAGATGTCCCGGCTCTTGTCCCTTCCGAACAATGAGTAATCCAACTCGTTTTGATTAAGATACACGTAAATGGATCGATCCTTCTCAAGGTACGGCGCCAGCGCTTTAATGTCTTTACGTTCGGAACCGCTTTGATAATAGAGTTGTGAATAATAGTCGGCAGAGATGTATGTGCTGCGGTTGGGCGTGGTCTTGATCAGATCGTTGGAGATCAAATACAGTCCCCTGCGATAAAGGCCGGTGAAAGCATTGTTCACTTTAATGTTGTTGACATAGTTTTCGCGGAATTCGACCAGATCATTCTGATTGACCAAAAGACGTGAATCGTTGAAGGTCAATGAGATCGCGCATAACAGAAGCGAAGCAGTACACAGCAAAGCAGCCGTCACACATCCAGCGACCTTCTTGTTGGGTACGATGAAGGCAGCGAGAGGCATGAACGCGAGGGTTGGAATGATCATGTAGCGTCCCCGGTTCATTCCCCAGCCGCCGCCCTTGAGCACCAATTGTCCGAAACAGAAAGTCAGGAAAATGAGCACGACCACCCACAAGTATTTCTTTCGCGCCTTGTCCCGGGTACAGAGACCGATAATAAAGACGATCAGGAATACCGGCAGACTGAGCGGGCCAAACCATGACGCGTCCTCGTTCACCGGGAAGGGATCGGTGTATGAAAAGAACGTGGAAGCCTCCGACAGGTACTTTTCCGACTCCAGATCGAGTTTCAACGCCCCGGTTACCGATTGGAACACCCGGTTCTTCAGTTCTTTCGCTTCGAGTTTTGTCTGTCCAGCGAGGCCATCCAGAGATACGGATTGATACAGGAATCGAAATCCGTTAACCGTGTATCGCTGCAGCGAAGGTCCGTCCTCAGAGGAGAAAAGGTAGGAGTAGAGTGACTTGTGCAATATCCCGGTTTTAGAGTATTCGGTCTCCAATGAGTTCTGGATGAATTTGAACGCGGAGAGCGTCACAAAGGAACCCGCGAAGAAAATCAGTCCAACCAGGAACAGCCGGAGCGGCATTTTCTTCCTGATCAGCAGGATAAGGATCACCAATGCAAAAGCCGGCAGCGCCATGTAGATGGTCTGTTTTGTTCCGATGCTCAAGCCTGTGATGAACATCGCCAGATATAACCCCGATTTCTCGGAGGAGATGATGAATTGAAGAAGAAAGTAGATGATACAAAGCGCCAGCACAGCGATGGTGACATCGCCTTGAAATGAAAACGTCTGGTAAAGAACGACCGGGAAACTCAAGGTGATGACGTCTGCCACAAGAGCTGCCGGCGAGGAGGCGCCGAGCAGCCGTGCCACTTTATAGATCAGGCACAAGGCGGCAGCCAGGGAGAAGTACGAAAGCAGGAAGAAGAAATCTTCCAACCCGGTCATCAGGAAGAGCCACAGCCCCTGCAGCGGGAGGTTGATCGGGTAGCTTACCTGCCTGACCCGGGTGGCGTCCCATCCCTCCAGGGAACCATGCTGGAACCAGTAATAGATACGAGGGAGATGCGTATGCAGCGAATCCAGGTTGTTAATCGGGCCGGTAAAGCCGAGCACCAGCATGACGGCGAGAACGACAACGATCAATCCCCAGAGAATGCCCTCGGATACGGTCGGTCGCGGGATCGAAATTCGGAATCTCTCCAACCCATCGTGGAATAGTATCCGGCGAGGATCGATGAGAAATAAAGTCCCGATCCCGCACAACGCAAATTGAAGAATAAGAAAGGCGATCGGTTGATCGATCGCTGAAAAAAAGTGCAGGATCTCAAAAATGAGGATATTGAACGAGATAAACGAGAGGAAGAAAGCGATCAACCAATCACTGACATGGATTTCCCTTTTTATCCGCCATACAGCGAACATGGAGAAAAGCATATAAATGAGGATTGAGAGGATCAGTTTCATATTTTCTCCCGGTAATTCCGGATTCACTCCTGATGAAACAAATAACGTGGTTATTTAGAAATTTTGATAAACGAAATGTGACAGTTGATGCGTAAAAGCGGCCAAGATCGCCACCAGCAACAGGATAACGATCAGGAGGATCTGTGCCCAGAGCGGCCATTTTTGAATGAATGTCTCTTCGCGGCCGCGTTTTTGCAGCAGGTCAAATACGATTGCTCCGATCAGCACCACGCCGAGGATGGGGTTGGGCAAATCGAGCGGCGTCCACGTTTGAAGCTGCGCCTTGCCTTTGATCGCCTGCAGGAACAGGGAAAGATCAGGCCTGTCCCAATCGAGCATGCCCTTCCAGTAAACGAGTGTATTGGCGATGGAAGTTTTAAAGGGCACCCAGGCCAGCACGGCAAAAATGAACGTAGCCAGCGTGCCGAGCAGCTGCCGCCTGCTCGGACGATCGTTCAGCGCTTTCTGCGGTTTGATCAGCGATGGAATGCGTTCTACCACCAGGTAAAACCCGTGCAGCCCACCCCAAAGAAGCATATTCCAGCTCAATCCGTGCCACAGGGCACTGACGAACATGGTGACCATGGGCGGCAGCACAAAATTGAAGAAGGCTTTCTGGTTCTTGTTGCGGTGCGCCAGCTTGAGCGAGAGCGGGTAGAAGATGTAATCGCGCAGCCAGCTCGACAGGCTGATGTGCCAGCGGTTCCAAAACTCTGAGAAATTGCGCGAGAGGTAGGGCAGGTTGAAGTTGTTGGTCAGCTCGATGCCAAACCACAGACTCACCCCACGGACGATCTGTGTATAACCGGCAAAATCGTTGTAGAGAGCGAATGCATAAGCCAATAACCACAGAGTGAGATGCTGACCGGCGTAATTTGCCGGCGCCGTGAACGCGTCCGCAGGGATCATGCCGAACAGGGGGTTGGCAAAGACCAGCTTGCGGAACAGGCCAGTAACGATCAACACCATACTGCGCTCGAGCAGGGCACGGTCCACTTTAATGGAATTATCGATCCGCGGGAAGAACAATCTGGCACGCTCGACCGGGCCGGAGAGCAGCCGCGGGAAGAAGAAAGCATACAGGCTAAATTTGGTGAGGTCGCGCTGTGGTTCGAGCAGCTTGTTGCTTACATCCAGCAGGTAAGAGATCCACTGCACCGTCAGGAACGATAATCCCACC
>CAYWCH010000175.1:0-5594 GCA_964456715.1 uncultured Anaerolinea sp.
CCTCACTGATGACTCTGTTTGGGATGTACCCTTTACTCTAACATAGCCATTTTTCAATGTCAAGAAAACAATGAAATTACAATAATAATTCACTTAAATATCCTTACACCGCTTTGCTGCGTTCACGCCTGATGGAGATGAACTGCACGGTAAAGATGGCGGCCATGATGATGACGCAGCCGGTGATTTGAACCGGATCCATTTTCTCACCCAACAACAGCGCACCAAAGACAGCCGCGAACACAGCCTCGAGGCTGAGAATCAACGAGGCATCGGTTGTGGGTGCTTTGGACTGCCCAATGGCCTGCAGGGTAAACCCGCCAGCCACCGAAAAAACGCCGCCGTAGATGATCGCCGGCCAGACGGTCAGGATAGCCGTCCCTGTGGGTGGATCAACGAACATGGAACAGCCCAGGTTGATCAGCCCGCATAACAGGAACTGCCCCACCGAAAAGACAAACACATTCATTTCCCGGGCAGCCATCCCAACCACGATCACATGGAATGCCCATAACCCGGCTCCGATCAACTCGAGGATGTCGCCGGTCGAAGGGGCAAATCCCTTGCCTCCCGTACTGAGCAGATATGTCCCCAGCATGGCTGCGAGCGCGGCCACCCAGTTGATCCAGGGAATTTTGGTTTTCCAGAACAATGAAAGAAACAAAGGGACGAGAACGACGTAGACTCCGGTGATGAACCCCGCTGCTCCTGCTGTCGTTGTTTTCAATCCGGCTTGTTGAAAGGCGCTGCCCGCGAACAGCAAAACACCGGCCGGCAGTATCCAGAGCAACTTTTTATCGACCGGGCGCAGGAACTTCAAGGCCACAGGCAGCAGCAGCAAGCCTGCCAGCAGAAAGCGCGCGCCATTGTAGGCGAAGAACCCCAGTTCCCTCGAGGCGACACGCTGGGCGATAAATCCGCCGCCCCAAAGGATGGCTGCCAGCAGCATCAACAGGTCGGCACTGACACGTTCAATGTTCCAGTTCTTTCCCATTCATCCCTTTCGAGTCAAATCACCCAATTCTACCTGAGAAAACAAAAAGCCGGAGAGGTTGTCTCCGGCCATCATTTTGATCCATGCTAGCGGGAACGGCGGAAGTTTTTACTGGCTTTGGTCATCTGCCATCGCTTGACGACGTTGATCAGTTCCATATTACTTTTGGCATGCATCCAATCGCTCTCGAACTTGGTCTTCGGCATCTTGTGGAATTTTGTTTTCACCTGCTCTAGGATCTCATCATCAATACCGTTTTCGTGCAACGCTTCCAACCAGGCTTTCTTGTCCTTTTGCGTGAACGGAAGCTTTTCAACAAATTTGATCAACATTTGGGTTTCTGCAATATTTTGTGAACTCATCAGACCTCCATTCTGCGGTTGTCTTCCATTAATTTATTGTAACTCATTCATCCCACTTTTCGTGCAACTTTTCTCAACAATCAGCGTAAATCTAGATGAAGAAATCAATTGGAGAAAAATCATGGACAATAATACCAAGAAACTATATCGTTCGAAAACCGATCGCATGATCGGTGGTGTTTGCGGTGGTTTGGCAGTTTACTTCAACATCGATCCAACGATCATTCGTATCATCACTGCCCTGGGTGCCGTGTTTACCGGATCGATCATCTTCTGGATCTACGTGGTCTTGTGGATCGTAATTCCTGAAGAACCCGTGATCGTTTAGGAGCCGGAATGACTGACCCTGCCAAAAGATTGTATCGTTCGAAAACCGATCGCATGATCGGCGGTGTTTGCGGCGGTCTGGCCGAATACTTCAATATCGATCCAGTGGTCGTCCGCCTTCTTTTCCTGCTCGGCTTGATCTGTGTCGGTGGTGCTTTTGTAGCTTATCTGGTCATGTGGATTGTTGTTCCTGAACAAGCTTAAGCAGTTCAAAAAAAGAGCCGGTTTCCCGGCTCTTTTTTTATTCATATCTCAAGGCTTCAACAGGTTCCAGGTTGGCCGCCCGGTTGGCCGGGTACAAGCCGAAAAACAGTCCCACGCCTGTTGAGAACAAGGTAGCCAACAGGATTGAGTTAAAACTGATCAAGGGGTTGAACGGGGATCCGCTCGCCGCAGCGATCTTTCCGACGATGAAACTAATCAACCACCCCAGCCCAATGCCGATGATCCCGCCAAACAGGCTGAGCAGCGACGATTCAGTCAGGAACTGGATCAGGATGTCACGTTTGCGGGCGCCCAAGGCCTTGCGCAGACCGATCTCGCGGGTCCGTTCGGTCACCGAGACCAGCATGATGTTCATGATGCCAATTCCACCCACCAAAAGCGAGATGGCTGCAATGCCGCCGAGGAAAATCGTGAAGACGCCGGTGATTGTCTTTGCCGTGGACACGAAATCCTGCTGGGAGAAAATGGTGAAATCATCCAATCCAACCTTGGTACGGTGACGCAGCCGCAGGATATTTGCTACTTCATCGCTTGCAGAGTTGACTGATTCCGATGAAGTTGCCTGAACCAGCAGCATATCGACATCATCCGAGGTTTTGGTAAAGAGGCGTGCCTGAGCGGTCGTCAGCGGGATAAGCACGATGTTGTCTTGTGAACCGAATGATGAACCGCCTTTGGATTTAAGGACGCCAATCACCCTGAACGGTTGGCCATTGACGCGGATGCTTTCGCCGACCAAACCATCCGTCCGATCGAAGAGCGCTGTCGCCACATCCACACCGATCACGGCCACAGAAGCCCTGCCGAGCAGGTTCTCCTGGGTGATAAACGCGCCTTCTGTAAGTTCGGCGTTGCCCACCCCCTGATAATCTGGGGTGACCCCATAGATGGTCGATACCTTCTTCTCGCCCCCGGCAGTGACCTCAAGAGAACCCGAGACAATCGGGGCGACGGCTTCGACCGATGGTGCTTGATATTGATCCACCAACGCTTCAGCATCTTCCAGGGTGAGCTGCTTCACGTTGCGCACTTCCGAGTTCGACATGTTGCCCGAATAGACAAAAAGCAGGTTGGTGCCGATACCGCTGATGGAACTCGTGATGGTCGATTGCGCGCCTTCACCCACCGCGAGCATGGCAATGACCGCGCCAACACCGATGATGATCCCCAGAATCGTCAGGATCGAACGGAGTTTGTTCGAATAAAGGCTTTCTAGTGCTTCAATGATCGCCTGTCCCAGGTTCATTTCACTGCCTCCTCGATCAAACCGTCGCGCAAACGGATCACGCGTTGGGTTTGAGCGGCAATGTTGGGATCATGCGTAACAATGATCAACGTGGTACCGCGATCGCGGTTCAAATTCAAAAGTAATTCCATGATCTCTTTGCCTGATTTTGAATCCAGGTTGCCGGTTGGTTCATCAGCCATTAGGATGGCCGGGTCATTGACAAGCGCGCGAGCGACTGCCACGCGCTGCTGCTGACCGCCCGAAAGTTCTGTCGGCCGGTGATAGACTCGATCTCCCAGACCGACCGATTCCAGTGCGCTTTTGGCCCGGTCTTTACGGTCTGCGATCACACCCGCATATCGCATGGGAAGTTCCACATTCGCCAGCGCGGTTTGCCTGGCCAACAAATTGAAACTCTGGAATACAAAACCCACCTTCCGGTTGCGGATGTCAGCCAGTTGGTCGTCATCGAGCATGGAAACTTCTTCGCCATCCAAAACGTATCTTCCGCTGCTGGGGCGATCGAGGCAACCGAGCAGGTTCATCAAGGTGGATTTACCCGATCCCGATGGCCCCATGATCGAGACCACCTCTCCCTTGTAAATCTTAAATGACACGCCATCCAGGGCGTGGACTTCCACATCTCCCATCTTGTAGATCTTCTTGAGATTGGAAGTCTGAATTACCGGATACTCAGCCATTCGTTTACCTGCTCATCCCCGCACCGGATTGTTGACTCTGCATCAAATCGATCAAACTCGTCGAGGGATTCAGAATGATCTCGTCGCCTTCCTTCACATCGCCTGAGGCGATTTCGCTGTAACTGTCTGAGGTGGCACCGATCGTAATGGGAACCATTACCTGCATGCCATCGCGGATAATGTAAACCACGTACTGGTCATTGACCAGGCGGATCGAGCGGTTTGGCGCCAACAGCACGTCTTGCTTGTCCTGAACGGCAATATTAACCGCTGCGGTCATACCCGGGAGTACCTTCGCGTCGGCGTTGAGGATCTGCAGGGTAACCTTGAACTGCACGACACCACCCACTGAATCTCCCACCCGCGCCACTTCGGTGACCACACCCTGGTATTCAACATTCTGGATGGCATCGAACGATAACATCGCTGACTGACCCACCGCGATACTGTTGATATCCACTTCGGGGACCTGAATATCCACCAGGATCTTGCTTATATCATCAATCCTGAAGGTGATCGTCCCTGAGGTGATCTGGTCTCCAACCATTGAATTGACCTCAGTGATCGTTCCCGAGAAGGGAGCCGTGAGCTGCGCCAACGCAATCGTGGCTTCCAGTGCCTTGACATTCGCCTCGGCTGCCGCCACTTCGTCAGGGTCAGGGCCGTCTTTTAGGCGGTCATATTCGCGCTGAGCATCATCCAGGTTCGCCTTGGCAACATCCAACTTGGCCATAAAAACCTCCAAATCGATAGCATCGGGAAGAGCTTCATAATAGTCCAGCAGCCTTTTGATCTTATCCCGGTCGATCTTGGCCTGGGTCAGATTCGCCAGTGCCTGAGCTTTTTTCGACTCGGTATCTTTCATTTCCTTTAATTTATCGTACGCCTTTTGCAGATCTTTCACCTTGTTTTCAGCCAACTGCAACTGCGCGCGGGTCAATGAGATCTGATCTTCCGATCCCTGGGTTTGCTCTGCGTCCCAGTAATTGGCGAGCGCAGTGTTATACGCTCTTTGGGCGACTGCCAGCGCTTCAGCAGCAGCCGCTTTGGCGGCGTTGGAATTCTTGATATCCTCCAATTTCTGTTTTGCGCTAAAGAGCTGCGCCTGGGCAGATATCACAGATTGAGGTAACGAATCCGGAGCAAGGGTTGCCAACACATCGCCGGCATTGACTTTGTCACCCACAGCCACGTTAATCTTGTCGATCCGTCCCGTGACCTGCCAGTAAAGACTGGTACTCTGATTGGCGCGGACATTGCCGGTGGCTCCGACCAGCGCGATAAGGTTCCCGCGTTTGAGTTTCTCTGTCTGAAAAGTCTGCGCAGACGCTGCTTTTTTGGCGTTGGCGGAACTGATCATCACGATTAGAAGAACGATCAAAGCAGCTCCAACGATCGCCCAGATCGCCTTTTTTCCCAGCTTCTTTTTCTTCTCAGGGAGTTTCACCGGACCTTCAATAAAATCATCCTGTGTGATCTTTACTTCGGTTTCTTTCGGGGTACCCTTATCTTTTTTCATAGCATCCTCATTCATTAATTATTCTCCAAAATATGAGAATAATGATATTAAAATTTAGTTCGGTGTCGAACTATACTACTCGGGCAGGCCGTTGTCCAGAGATGGCGGAGGTTTTCTAATACTAATCTAACACATATTCCATCCAGTTTCCAACCTCATGGATAGCCCACGGCGGTATAATCGCATCATGAAAATCTGGCAGGGAATCAAAAGGGCCGTCCAACTATTTATTCTGACG
>CAYWCH010000176.1:0-700 GCA_964456715.1 uncultured Anaerolinea sp.
GAGAGAGTGACTAATTTAAGGCCGACCTTCTTGAGATGCTCGCCCACCTTGATGGTGGTCGTGGTCTTGCCCGAAGACGACGGACCGGTGATGATGATGATTTTGAGCTTGTCCCGGCGTGCCAAAATTCCTTCCACCGCCTCTTCCACATCGCCGGCATAGGCTGCCTCGGATTCGGTGACGATCTGGGTGAACTCGCCGGCGTCGAGGCGCTGGTTGAGCGCGTCCACGGTATGCACACCGTGCGCAATCGACCAGTCGAGCACGTGCCAGATCTTGGCCCAGGGGATGTTCTCGGAAGGGCGCGAGGTCTGCGCCTCCTGCTGCTTGCGGTGACGGGCGCGTTCATCACGGTAGAGGATGTAGGCTTTGGCCACTTTGGCGTGGCCGTTTTCGATGAGCACCTTTTCCACCACGTCCTGGATCTCTTCGATGTGCGGCGGATGGCCGTCGCTGTTGTTCTGCTCCAGCATTTCTACCACTTGATGTGCCAGTTTTTCCGCGGTGGCGCGGTCGCGTCCGCCGACCTCGACGGCCGCGCGGTAGATGGCGTTGGTGATGCGTTCCGCGTTGAAGGGGACGACCGCCCCCGAGCGTTTGATAACCTGTGTGATCTTGCCCATATCCACCTCTCGATGAATCAAATATCGATAGGTTAATTATACCGGGTTAAGGTAAGGGCACAGCGCACTGTGCCCAA
>CAYWCH010000176.1:710-5571 GCA_964456715.1 uncultured Anaerolinea sp.
GAATTGCCCCTACCGGATAAACGATAAGTTTTTTATTTTTCCTGTGGTATATACTGGCTTACCAAGCCGTCTTTGGCGATGAAGATCAACCCACCCACGTTGTAAACGCCCTCGGGGCAGGTGCCGCCCTGGACTGCGGCCGTGATCAACGCCTGAAGCCTGGCGGCGTCGCCGTTGGCGCTCTCATCCGTGGGTCCAAGCTTGCACTCCGCAGCGGTGGGGATGCTGTCTTTGTTCGAGACCACCCAGTCGATCGAATAATTGGTGGCGGTGATGCGCGGCAGGTTCATCGGGTCGAAACCTTCAGAGAAAATCGATGGCGTGAACAAGGCGTCGGTGGAATTGTAGGCTTCGAAGATCGCCGCCACCGGAAGACCTTCGGGGTTCTTGTATTGCAGCAGAACGTTCTTGCCGGCCTCGGTTTCGGGCCAGATGCCAAAGGGCAGGGCGATCATGTTGCCGAGTTTCTCATACAGGTCCGATCGCCCTACCTTGTAGAGGAACTCGCGCACCGTATTATCTTCCATCTGCAATTGCATCAGGATGTCGCTCGGGTACGTCTTGGAAAGGTCCACATGCTGATAGGTGTGGCTGTAGATTTCAACGCCGTTATCCAGCGCCCAGGCAATAGTCTCCCCGAGCTTCGTCTTCCAGGTATTGCCGGGGCTGACGTAGAACCAATCGCCCGCGGCGATATCGCCGTAATATTTGTCGCCGACATCGCAAAAGATCGCGGCGGAGAACCCAAAGTCCGGATGCTCTTTGGAGAAGCGCCACAGGATTCCAATTGCAGTGTTCTCTGCCGGGGTGCCGTCGTCATTGACGTAGAGCTGATCGGCAAAGACGCCGTCGTCCATCGTGAAAACCAGGGGTTTGCGGCTGACGGGGACTGAAAAAGTGCCGTCCACCCAGGAGGACAAAGACACCAGACTATAACCGGCATCGTACAGTTTTTGCAGCTGTTCCTTGAAGGTGGAAAGCTTCACCCAGACCGAATCGTTATCGTGCTCCTCGCGAAAGCGGTGATAGAGCACAATGGGCGCCTGGATCTCCCCTGAAAGCACCGTCGCGCTCACGTAATAAGGGATGGGTGTGGCGGTGGGGGTGGCTGTAGGCAGCGGCGTGTTTGTTGGGACCGCGATGGCGGTCGGCTCGGGGGTGGGGCTGCTGCAGCTCGCCAGCATGGACGCGAGCATGAGGATGAGAATGAGCTTGATCGATGTTCTGGACATTTGCGCTCCATAAATTAAAATGCGGATAAATTATATCCGCATTTTGGGTGGGTGAGGGGGAAGTTAATCAGACTCCAAGATTTGCCAGACGTAGACGAGACCGTTGGTAGATGTATAGATTGACCTACAATCTTCACTTACTCTGAAATCATCGATCTTAAATGGTAAATTGATGTCACGAATTTTCTTCCCTGTTTGCATATTCCAAATTCGTAATCCATAGGAACCTTTTTGTTCGTACTCGCCAATTGCGATATATTGTGAAATATATACGTTAGTAATATGTTCGATATAGCTAAGTTTTGAAACGTAATAATCACTAAACGCTTTTTCTACATACCATTGCCTGTATGAATTCTGAATATCACTTTCTTCACCAGTCACATAATCATTGTTGTAAGAGATCGGACCACGATATTCTTCAAGAGTGATTAGTAAACGTCCATCGATTCCCCAAATAATTAAACCCGTTGGAGTTTCCGAAACAATATGATTTCCATCCGCCGAGAAATATGAATTTTGATCAGTTGGGGATTGATTCAGCTCTGTTCTCGAAATTAGCTTATGGTCGCGGAAGTTTACAACGTAATAAAGATTTCCGATGATGAAACATATATTTTCACTATCAGGCAGAAGAAGAAAGTCATCTACTTTTATCGAAAAAGAACCGACCTCTTCTTTTGAATCAAGATCCAAAATTATCACATCTTTGATCGTTTGCAGTGCAATGTATTGGCCGGTATTATTGATCCGCGCTTGGGTAATGAAATCACTATCAAGACCGAAAGAATCAACGATCTTTCTTTGGGGAATATTCCAATATCGAACAATATTATCGGAGAACCTTAAAAAGTTGCTCACGGAAATGATTGATGAACTGCTTCGATCAAACAGAAAGTTGACCCTTCCTTCATTCATGAATACATTATTAATGATTCTAGAAATCTCCTCATCGTTTATTTGATAAACCTGATATCGATTATTCACAAAAAAGCTTTTTTCTTCAATGGAAGATATGAATGAATTAAAAGTAGGGTTATTAATAATTATTGTTTTTTTACAATTGGACAGATCCCAAATGGTGATTTCATCCGATGCTGAATTGATAATAGGTAATAAGTGATCATAGATGGTGCCATAATTCGTAGAAAAATCAAATGTTTCAGAAAAACCCGATGGCAAGCTGCATACAGGCTGCAAATTTTCGTCCAAAATTGACCAAGTGTTACCGGTTTGAGACAAAAGTATTGAATCTGAGGCTGGCAGGAATCCAGCCAAACCTTCAATTTCTGAAATAACCTGACCGGTGGCTGGGTCTATCAATGTCGAGCTCTGTGGGTTTCCTATCAGTAATCGGGTTCCATCAGGAGCGATGGATGCCTGGTCAGCATTATAAACTTGATCAGAGATTGGTTTTCCTGTTTTAGGATCAATTGTGAGCACGTGCAGATTTTCCATATCGTCAACAGGATTCCCGATTAGGACGATATTTTCATTATTCATGACAAACATTTGAGGTCGAAAGTGGAGAGCTACCCTGCAAACCGACCATGTAAAGAAGGCTTGGCTGGATGTAGTGTTGTAGAGTTTATATGTTGCATAGTAATCATCGCAATTTTCATTAAAAACTGCATCTGGTTTCTCCATAATCAACAAGGTGTTAAATGAGGCAAAACCCAGGAAATTCGAATAAAGTAAGTCATCAATAATATTCACGATTTTTCGTTCTGGAAGACTCCATATGAAAACTACTTCATATGAAATTGCAAGCAAGGTGCCGTCAGTATTAAAACTTAAATTATTTTTCGAATTGTCAACAGATTTAGGAAAATAAGGGAGGTCAATGAAATCAATTTGCTCAAGCGTGGTTTCATCGAATAAATAGACTCCACTGGCTGTTGAAATTGCCAACGTTTTGCCATCAGGTGAAAGTGCGCTCCCGTAAATATCTCCGCGACCGATTCGATCTACAATTGCTAAATCGCCGACATTCTCCGCGGAGATCACTTCAGGCCCGGACTCAGGTGTCGGAGAAGCAGTCGCTGCCTGGCAGCCGGCAAGTACGAACGATGCAATCGTTAAAATAGAAAGTAAAGCGAACGGTAATCCACGTTTCATAAAGACCCCTTTCAATGGTGGTTAACCGGATTATGGACCGTTAAATGTGCGGCAATAAAATGGTCTGCTGCTTCTGGTATTTTCCCTTGCGGTCGGCGTACGAGACGTCGCACGGTTCGTCGCCCTGGAAGAACAGCACCTGGGCAATGCCCTCGTTGGCGTAGATCCTGGCCGGCAGGGGAGTGGTGTTGGAGATTTCCAGCGTCACGAAGCCTTCCCATTCCGGCTCGAACGGGGTGACGTTGACGATGATGCCGCAGCGGGCGTAGGTGCTCTTGCCCACGCACACCGTCAGTACGTCGCGCGGGATACGGAAGTACTCCACCGTCCGCGCCAGGGCGAACGAGTTGGGCGGGATGATGCACACTTCGCCTTTGAAATCGACCATGGAGCGCGTGTCGAAGTTCTTGGGGTCGACCACAGCGGAATAGACGTTGGTGAAGATCTTGAATTCGTCGGCCACGCGGATGTCGTACCCGTACGAAGACAACCCGTAAGAGACCACCCCCTGGCGTACCTGCCCCTCGACGAAGGGTTCGATCATCTTCTGCTCATGCGCCATCTTGCGGATCCAGTTGTCAGCCTTGATACCCATGGTCTCCTCCTCGGTTGATATTGAAACGACCCCATTATTGTTCTTTTTGATGTGAAGCAAAAGATCATTTTATTGCATGTATTCTTGGTTCTACCTCACCCCCTGCCCCTCTCGCAAGTACAGCTCGGGGGTGCAAAAACCGCTACCCCCCTCCATTTTAATTGGAGAGGGATTAGGGGTGAGGAAAAATTATAGTTCGATACCGGCGCGCTGGATGATGATGGCTTTCACCTTCGCTTCCAGTTCAGCCGCCTTGTGCTCGTATTCGCGCAGCCCGTGGATATAGTCCTCCGCGGGAGCGGGGTCCTTGAGGTTCTTGACGTTGACCAGGATGTTCAGCCCGGCGCTCTGGATGGCAGCGGAAGCAAGATGGACCGCGCTGGCGGCGTCCGAGATGGCGTTGAGGTTGCCCAGTTCGGCGGCAGTGGCGGCCAGTTCCATGGTCTGGTAGGCCAGTTTGACCGTCTCATACGGCACCCGCGCTGATTCGAGCGTGGCGGCTTCCATGGCTTTTTCGCGCGTTTCGACCTGCTCCGGCGTTTCCTTGGGCAGCTTGGTGGCGGCGATGAATCCCATAAATGAGGCAGAATCTTCCTCGACGGCTTTGACCAGTCTGGCGCGCAGCGCGTCCGCGGCTTCGATCATCGGCCACATCTGTGCCTCAACGTCGGCATACTTTTTCCTGCCGATGGTCACGCGCCCGACCATGGCCACCAGGGCTGCCGCTGCTGCGGCGGTGTGAGCTGCGGCGGAACCGCCGCCGGGGGTGGGGTTGGCACTGGCCAGCTCAGCCAAAAAATCAGGGGCAGGGGCGGGAGATTCCGCGCTGCGGGTGGCCTCGAACAGGCGCGACTCCAATATCTGCGCCGGCTCGAACTGGTCCATCTGGGTGTACCAGACGGCAGCGTCCACCAGG